>JAIXSD010000642.1 GCA_027484885.1 Rubrivivax sp. | reverse complement strand
GGTAGGCCGCATCGCCCGCGTTCTGGCTGTCCACCACCGCGGCCATGCGCTGGAAGGTCTCGTGCACCTGGGCGGCGTTGGTCACGCCGTGGTGCAGCCAGTTGGCGATGTGCTGGCTGGAGATGCGCAGGGTGGCGCGGTCTTCCATCAGGCCGATGTTGTGAATGTCGGGCACCTTGGAGCAGCCCACGCCCTGGTCGACCCAACGCACCACATAACCCAGGATGCCCTGGGCATTGTTGTCCAGCTCCTGCTGGATCTCGGCTGCGCTCCAGTGCGCCTGCTCGACCACCGGGATCTGCAGCAGGCGGTCCAGGATGGCGTCACGCTCGGCGTCGGCATCGATCTGTTCCAGTTCCTGCTGCACCGCCTGCACATGAACCTGGTGGTAATGCAGGGCATGCAGGGTGGCGGCCGTCGGCGACGGCACCCAGGCGGTGTTGGCACCGGCCTTGGGGTGAGCAATCTTTTGCTCCAGCATGGCGGCCATCAGGTCGGGCATGGCCCACATGCCCTTGCCGATCTGGGCCCGGCCACGCAGGCCGCAGCCCAGGCCCGTCAGCACATTGCTGCGCTCGTAGGCCTGGATCCAGGCGCTGGTCTTCATATCGCCCTTGCGGAACATGGGGCCGGCCAGCATGGCGGTGTGCATCTCGTCGCCGGTGCGGTCGAGGAAGCCGGTGTTGATGAAGGCCACACGGCTGGCCGCTGCGGCGATGCAGGCCTTGAGGTTGACGCTGGTGCGGCGCTCTTCGTCCATGATGCCCAGCTTCACCGTGCTGTCCGGCAGACCCAGCATCTGCTCGACGCGGGCGAACAGCTCGGCCGCAAACGCCACCTCGGCCGGGCCGTGCATCTTGGGTTTGACGATGTAGATGGAGCCGGCGCGCGAGTTGCGGATGGCGCGGCCCGCCTCACCCTTCAGATCATGCAGGGCGATGGTCGTCGTGATGACGGCATCCATGATGCCTTCGGGAATCTCGCGGGTCTGCCCTTGTGCATCGGTGTACAGAATCGCGGGGTTGCTCATCAAGTGGCCGACATTGCGCACAAACATCAGCGAGCGGCCATGCAGGCTCAGTGTTCCGCCTTCGGGCGCAGTGTAGACGCGGTCGGGGTTGAGGCGGCGGATGAGGGTCTTGCCACCCTTGCTCAATGTTTCGGTCAGCGTGCCTTGCAAGATGCCCAGCCAGTTGCCGTAGGCCAGCACCTTGTCTTCGGCGTCGACCACGGCGACCGAGTCTTCGAGATCAAGGATGGTGGACAGCGCCGCCTCCAGCACCACATCGCTGATGCCGGCCGCATCGCTGGCGCCGATGGCCGTGCTGCGATCGATCTGCACATCCAGATGCAGGCCGTTGTGGCGCAAAAGCACCGAGCGCGGCGCCGCGGCATCGCACTGATAACCCACGAACTGCGCGGGATCGACCAAGCCCGTACTGGCACCACCGATCAAGCCGACCACCAGACGGCCAGCTTCCACGCGGTAGCTGTTCGCCTGGGTGTGCGAAGCACCGGCCAGGGGTGCGGCCTGATCCAGCACGCGGCGCGCGTAGGCAATCACCTGAGCGCCACGGGCCGGGTTGTAGGCACCGGCGCGCTCAGCGCCGCCGGTTTCAGGAATGGCATCGGTGCCGTAGAGCGCGTCATACAAAGAACCCCAGCGCGCATTGGCGGCATTCAGGGCGTAGCGCGCATTCAGAATTGGCACCACCAGCTGCGGCCCAGCCTGCAGTGCCAGCTCGGCATCCACGTTCGCCGTGCTTACCTGCACCGCGCCAGGAGGCGGCACCAGGTAGCCGATCTGCTCCAGAAACGCGCGGTAGGCCGCCATATCGCGAATCGGCCCCGGGTGGGCACGGTGCCAGTCGTCCAACGCTGCCTGCAAACGGTCTCGCTCAGCCAGCAAGGCCAGGTTCGTGGGGGCGAGGTCCCGGACGATGGCGTCGAAACCTGCCCAGAAGCGCTCGCTGCTGAGACCCGTGCCGGGCAAGACCCGGTCCTCGATGAATCGGAACAACTCGGTCGCGACCTGAAGGCCGCGAACCGCCGTGCGTGCTGGGGTGTGGGGGGCGTTCATGAAAGAGCTCCTCGGCAAGACAGTGAATCGAGATGCTCCGCAATTTAGCGCCAAAGCACAGCGCGATTCGAACCCAGAGAAAACTCAATCACCTGAGAAATCCGCAGGAATACAAGTAAAACCCAATTGGAATCGCCATAAAAAAACCCGGGCCAGGCCCGGGTTTCGACGCTTGCTCGGAAGCTGCCCGAAGGCAGCCTCTGAACGCACACGAGGTGCTACTTAGAACTTGTAGTCCATGGTGACCTTCACAGCGCGCGGACGCAGCACGAAGCCGTCGCGCAGGCTGATCGGTGCCGGCTCGTCGAACAGGTTCAGCACATTCAAGCCCAGGTTCAGGTTCTTGAAGCCGCTGTAACGCACGCTCAGGTCGGTACGCAGATCACGCTGCTGGATGCAAGGATAGGTGCCCGTGGGGTTCAGGCGCTTGCGGCAGGCTTCTTCGCTCCAGCTGGCTGCATCGGTCTCGTCGTTGTTGAGCGCACGAGCCGTGGTGTAGTTGAAGCGCAGACCGGCGCCCCACGGACCGCTGTTCCAAGCGGCACTGAACACAGCACGGACGCGCGGCTCATTGCGGAGGCCGACACGGTTCGGGCGGTATTCACCCGCGTCGATGTCCCATTCCTTGGCAGTCAAGGCATAGGTGGTGGTCAAACCGAGGTTCAGATTGCCCAGTTCACCCAGACCGATGCGACCCTTGACGTCCACGTCGATGCCCGAACGCACGGTCTTGCCGAAGTTTTCGTACTGCAGCAACAAGGTGGTCAGGTCACCAGCAGCCCAGCTGATCTTGGCAGTCGGGTCCAGTTCATTGGCACGCGCTGCACGAGCCAGGTCGGTACCGCTGACGGGTGCACGAGCGATCATGCTCTCGTAACCCGCCTGGCCTTCACGGGCCAGGACGTAGTCGGGATCACGGTTGCTGATCTCATTGCGGCGTTCGATCTTGTAGTAGTCCACAGCGATCGACAGGTCCTTGACCGGGTCAAAAACGAAACCGAAGGTCAGGCTCTTGGACAGCTCCGGCTTGATGTCGGGGTTGGCCGAGATCATGGCCGGGATGGACACCAGGCAGCCCGAGTTGAAGGCCGAAGTGGCGTCAGCCTTGTCATTGGCGTTGCCATTCTTCAGGATGTCGCGGATCTTGGTGGCCGTCTCGCAACGCTTGGGGTCCACCATGCTGTTGTAGAAGCCGGTCAGACCGACCTTGCCCATGGCTTCCGGGATGTTGGGCGCACGGAAACCGCCGGCCACCGTGCCACGAACCTTGAAGTTGTCAGCCAACAGATAGGTCAGACCCAGCTTGGGAGACAGACGGCTGTCGGAGCCCGAAGCCTTGTCGAAACGGGCCGCCACATTGGCTTGCAAGCTCTTGGTCAACGGTGCTTCGATTTCAGCAAAGGCCGAGCCCAGCTTGCGGCTGCCTTCCACCCAGACCGAACCGTTGTTGATGATCTCGGCGTTCAGCAGGTTCTGGCCCGACTTGACCAGCACGCTTTCCGAACGGTACTCGACACCGAAAGCGCCCATCACCATACCGGCCGGCAGCTTGTACAGCTCGCCGCTGACCTTGGCGTCGATGAAGTTCTGATGGTTCTTGCCGTTCAGCTCGGTCTTGCGGAACATCTTGTTCAGCAGATCGGCGCTGTTGCTGCCGCCAACCTTGTACTCACCGCTGCTGACCGCATTGATGAAGTCCACGCGATGGGCGCCAATGCCTTCCTTGGTGCCATCCGCACCCACGCGGCCGATGGTGGTTTCCCAGTCCCAACCGGCGGTCGAGCCCTTGAGGCCGGCCAAGACGCGGTACTGGCTGGCATCGCCAGGGGTTTCCCAGTTCATGCCGGGGTCCATGAAGCGGTATTCCAGGCCCGCCACGTCACCGGTGGTGTTGGCCGGGTTGTTGGCCGCCAGCACGGGCTTGGGCACGATCTGGATCTTCTTGGCATTGCCATCGAACCAGCGGTAAGGCGTGGCCGGTGCGTTCATGGCAAAGGGCAGAGCCAGGTACTCGGTCTTGGTCTTGGAGTAGCTGGCCTCAGCGAAGGCTTCCAGGTCGTTGTTCAGAACCATACGGCCGCTGACGAAGGCGTTCACGCGCGAAGCCGGGTCATAGGTCTGGTTCAAGCCATTGATGTCGGTCACGCAAGCGCCGGCGGCATTCTTGTTCGTGCAGCCGGCCATCGGCACACGGAAGTTGCCCGTCGCCTGGGTGAAGGAACCACCGACCAGCTTGCCCTTGATCAGGTTGCCAGGGTAGGAGTTCAGGCTCGGGTCACCGAAGGCGGGGTTGACGATCTCCTTGTGCCAGGGGGCGAAGGACGGCAGCACGTCGGCGATGGTGTAACCCTCGCGCTTGTACACCTCGATATTGCCCAGGACATTGAACTTGTCCTTGTTCAGGTCACCGAAACCGGCGACCACGGCAGCGGTCGCTTGCTTTTGCAGCTTGGGCTCCACGCCGGTTTGGTAGGAGGCGCTGATGCCGACGCCGTTGTACTCATTGCGGGTAATGATGTTGATCACACCGGCCATGGCGTCAGAGCCGTAGACGGCGGAAGCACCGTCCTTCAGGATTTCGATGCGCTCGATCACGTCAGCGGGGATGGCGTCCACGTTGACGAAGTTTTCCTTGGCGCCATCGGCCAGGGCGTAGTAAGCCACGCGGCGGCCGTTCAACAGCACCAGGGTCGCGCCCTTGCCCAGGCCGCGCAGGGACACGCCGGAAGCGCCCGCGGCGAAGCTGGAGGAGTTGCCGTTGTCCACCAGTTCCGAGGTCGAGGTGGCGGTGATGGTGTCCAGCACCTGACGCACGGTGTTGGCGCCGGTCTGCTTGATGTCCGTGCGGCTGTACACCTGCACCGGCGAGGCGGTCTCAGCCGAAACGCGCTTGATGTTCGATCCCGTCACTTCCACGCGCTCCAGGCGCTCCGACGGAGCCTGAGCTTGCGTCTGGGCTTG
>JAIXSD010000434.1 GCA_027484885.1 Rubrivivax sp. | reverse complement strand
TTCTCGCTGGTCAACCAGATCATCGAGCGCGAAGGTTCGGGCACCGCCCAGGCGCAAAAAATCGTCGCCGTGCTTTTGCAGTTCGGCGAGCGCAACCCCGGCATGACCCGGGTGATGGTGGGCGATGCCCTGGTCTACGAGAACGAGCGCCTGGTCGCGCGCATGAATCAGTTCTTTGATCGCATCGAGAGCTCGCTGCGCCAGGTCTTGCGCGCCGCCGCCGAGGCCAACGGCAGCAGCACGCCGACCGTGGAGGCCAATGCGCAAGCCTCGGTGCTGGTCAGCTTCATCATCGGCCGGCTGCAGCGTTATGCGCGCTCGGGCTTCAAGCGCAGCCCGATCGAGCAGATGGAAGCGGCGCTGCGCATGCTGGCGCGCTGAGTTGCGGCTGGGGCGCGAAGGCGCTGGCCGCCAAGCCGGCCACGGCGCGCCCTTAAACTGCCCGCATGTCTCTGCTCGATTCGCTCTCACCTGACAGCCCCCTGAACCGCCTGCTCAGCCGCGCCGAAGCGCTGCTGGGGCGGCTGGAGGCGGTCTTGCCCCAGACCCTGGCCGCACCCGATTGGCAGGCCGCGGCGGCCTTCCGCTACCGCCGCCGACGCGGCGCGCCGGTGCTGGAGCCGGTGCGCCATGCCGCCAGCATCTGCCTCGATGATTTGCTGGAGGTCGAGCCGCAAAAAGCCCGCCTGCGCCAGAACACCGAGCAGTTCGTGCAGGGCCGGCCGGCCAACAATGTGCTGCTGACCGGCGCGCGCGGCACGGGCAAGAGCTCGCTGATCAAGGCGGTGCTCAATGCCTATGCGCCGCAGGGCTTGCGCCTGATCGAGGTGGACAAGAACGACCTGGTGGACCTGCCGGATCTGGTCGACCTGGTCGCCGAGCGGCCCGAGCGTTTTGTGATCTTCTGCGACGACCTCAGCTTCGACGAGGGCGAGCTGGGCTACAAGGCGCTCAAGTCCATGCTGGACGGCTCCATCGCCGCCGCCAGCGACAACGTGCTGATCTACGCCACCAGCAACCGCCGCCACCTCCTGCCCGAGCAGATGCGTGACAACCTGGGCTACCGCCACACCGAAGACGGTGAGGTCCATCCGGGTGAGGCGGTGGAGGAAAAGATTTCCCTGTCCGAACGCTTCGGCCTGTGGCTGAGTTTCTATCCCTTCAGCCAGGATGAGTATCTGGCGATTGCCGCGCAATGGTTGCGTTACTACGGCCTGGACGAATCGCAGATCACCGCGGCGCGCCAGCCGGCCTTGGTCTGGGCGCTGGAGCGTGGCTCGCGCTCGGGCCGCGTGGCGGCGCAGTTTGCGCGCGACTTGGCCGGGCGCGGCGCGCCGGCCCAGGAGGCGCTGGCCGTGATTGCGGGCCAGGCACCGGAGGGCCTCGATCATGTCTGAGTCTTTGACTGGAATGGCGCCCACCGACCGCGTGCCGGTGGAGGTGGCCGTGGGCGTGTTGGTCGAGCGCGATGCGCAAGGCCGGGAAGGGCGCTTTTTGCTGACCTCGCGGCCTGAGGGCAAGGTCTACGCCGGCTACTGGGAATTCCCGGGCGGCAAGCTGGAGGCCGGCGAGACGGTGGAGCAAGCCCTGCGCCGCGAGTTGCAGGAGGAGTTGGGCATCACCATCGGTGCCGCCCATCCTTGGCAGGAGCTGGTGATGGACTACCCCCATGCCCGCGTGCGCCTGCATTTCTGCAAGGTCTTCGACTGGCAGGGCGAGTTCCAGATGCGCGAGCAGCAGACCATGGCCTGGCAGGCGCTGCCGGTCGAGGTGAGGCCGGTGCTGCCGGGCACGATTCCGGTGCTGGACTGGTTTGCCGCCGAGCGTTCGCACACCGGCCCCACGCACCAGGTCTGAGCCGGCCCGCCACTACACTGCTGCGCATGACTGACGACTGGCTGGATCAAATCAAATGGGATGCCGACGGGCTGCTGCCCGTGATCGCGCAAGAGCGCGACAGCGGCGATGTGTTGATGTTTGCCTGGATGAACCGCGAGGCCTTGCGCCGCACGGCCGCCCAGGGCGAGGCGGTGTACTGGAGCCGTTCGCGCCAGAAGTTCTGGCACAAGGGCGAAGAGTCCGGCCACACCCAGACCGTGCACGAGATGCGCCTGGACTGTGACAACGATGTGCTGCTGCTCAAGATCACGCAGAACGGGCACACCCCCGGCATCGCCTGCCACACCGGGCGCCACAGCTGCTTTTTCCAACGTTTTGACAACGGGGCCTGGGTGGCGGCGGACGCCGTGCTCAAGGACCCGGAGCGGATTTACAAATGAGCCCCTCCACGCAAGGCAATGACACCCTGGCCAAGCTGGCCGCCGTGATCGAGTCGCGCAAGCCGGCCAACGGCGGCGACCCGGCCACCAGCTATGTGGCCAAGCTCTTTGACAAGGGCCTGGACGCGATCCTGAAAAAGGTCGGCGAAGAAGCCACCGAAACCGTCATGGCCGCCAAGGATGGCGATGCGCAGAAGGTGGTCTATGAGGTGGCCGATCTTTGGTTCCACTCCATCATTGCGCTGTCGGCGTTTGGACTGAAGCCGGCCGATGTCTTGAACGAGCTGGCGCGCCGCGAAGGCTTGTCGGGCTTGCAGGAGTTTGCTGCGCGCGGCCAGAAGGCCAAGGCCGAGGAGGAGCCCAATGACTGATAGCGCCAACACCGTGCTGCTGGACGCGCAGCAGGAACAGAGCCTGCGCACTGTGGGCCTGATCAGCTATCTCTTGCACACCGTGGTGGCGGTCGGGGCCGTCTTGCCCGGCGTTCAGGCCAGCGTGCTGCTCTTGCTGGTGGCCGTGGCCATCGATCTGATCAAGCGCGACGATGCGGCCGGCAGCTGGCAAGCCAGCCACTTCAGCTGGCGCTTGCGTTCGGTGGCCTGGGCCGGCTTTTTCTACCTGCTGACCTCGCCCTTGTGGTTGTTGCTGGTGGTGCCGGGCTGGATCGCCTGGGCGCTGGTGTCGATTTGGTTCTTGTACCGTGTCGTCCGAGGCTGGCTGGCCATGAACGCGGGGCGCAGCATCGCCTGAGGGTGACTGGCCTCGCGGGTTTCCAGGTTTTTGTCAGCCCGTTTGTCGTTTTTCGAGATTGCTTACAACCATGTCACACGACCCCAACTGCCTGTTTTGCAAGATCGTGGCCGGCCAGATTCCCAGCCGCAAGGTCTACGAGGATGAGCACATCCTGGCCTTTCATGACATCCATCCCTGGGCGCCGGTGCACATCCTCCTGATCCCCAAATTGCATCTTTCCTCTCTGGCAGAGGCCACTGATGCGCATGCCGAGGTGCTGGGTCGTATGACAGTGCTGGCACCGAAATTGATGCGTGAGCTGGGTGTCACAAATGGTTTTCGAACTGTCATCAACACCGGCGCCGATGGCGGCCAGGAGGTCTACCACCTGCACATGCATGTCATGGGCGGCCCGCGCCCCTGGGCCAAGGGCTGAGCCCGGCCAAAGCCGCGCTCGCAGAACTGTCATGTGCGCCAACTAGAATGACAGCTTCCATCTCAGGAGAAAAATAATGGGTTCTTTCAGCATCTGGCACTGGCTCATCGTGCTGCTGATCGTGATTGTGGTCTTCGGCACCAAGAAGCTGAAGAACGTGGGTTCCGATCTGGGTTCGGCCGTCAAGGGCTTCAAGGACGGCATGAAGGATGGCGCCGGCAGCGATGCCACCGCCGCCGCGCCTGCGCAGCAAGTCGCCAACGCCGCCAAGGCGAACGACGCCAACACGGTCGACGTCGAAGCCAAGACCAAGTCTTGAGCGCTGACGCGGCAGGCTCTGGTTTGTTTCTCGTCTTGCTCTCCATTTCGCGCAGGCCTTTTGAGCGCCAGCGACTCGCATGATTGACTTTGGATTTGACAAGCTCGCCCTGATCGGCGGTGTGGCTCTGATCGTGATCGGCCCCGAGCGCCTGCCGCGCGTGGCACGAACCATCGGCCATTTGATCGGCAAGGCGCAGCGCTATGTGTCCGACGTCAAGGCTGAGGTCAACCGCTCCATGGAGCTGGAAGAGCTCAAGAAGATGCGCACCGAGATGGAGACCGCGGCCCGCGAGGTCCAGGACACGGTGCAGCAGGAGATCAACTCCGCCACCCAGGCTTTCGATCAAACCTGGGCCGACGTCAGTGGCCGCAGCATTGGCCACACGGACGCCGACACCGGGCCACCCAGTTACCGCCATCCCAAGAAGAACTGGCGCGTCAAGCGCGGCGCCACGCCGCAGTGGTACAAGCAGCGCCAAGGCGTGCGCCGCCACGCCCAGTCCGGTGCCGCCCGCGTGGCGCGTTTCCGCCCCAGTTCTGCACGCCGATTTCCATGACCGATTCCCAAAAGCCCGAGGATGAACTGGCGGGCACCGAGCAGCCTTTTGTCTCTCACCTGATCGAGCTGCGCGACCGTCTGGTCAAGGCTAGCCTGGCCGTGTTGGTGGTGTTCGGCGCTCTGGCCTTTTTCCCCGGCCCGGCTGCGCTCTACGACCTGTTGGCCGCACCCCTGGTGGCCCAGCTGCCCAAGGGCACGACCCTGATCGCCACCAATGTGATCTC
>JAIXSD010000061.1 GCA_027484885.1 Rubrivivax sp. | reverse complement strand
CAGCAGATGCTCGCCCACGGTCAGCTCGGCATAGCTCCAGCCGGGCACCTCGCTAGGCCGGGCGTTGCCGAACAGCCAAATTCCCTCGGCCTGGGCCAGGGCGTCGCGCGCGTCGTTGATAGCCTCGGCCGGTGCGTCGAAATGAAGGTGCAGCATGTTCGTGTGAGGGCGTGCCGGGTTCAGGCGCAGGCCACGGACGCCAGCCAAACCTGGCGGCCCTTCCGCCAACAGCAGGGTGCGCTGATAGCAGGCATCCTGCACGGCCAGGCGCTGCTCGAAACGCATCAGCGCCGAAGCAGCAGGCGCGGTCTGTTGAACCAGATTGCCGCCCATGCGGCGCAGCCAGAGCCGGGCCTGGGCGATGAAGTTGGCCTCGCCGGCCAGCATGGCGCCCGAGAGGCCGCCGATGTCCTTGTAGAAAGACACATACACCGAGGCGAAGCCGGCCACGATCTCGGCGAAGCTGCGCTGGGCATAGAAGCTGCGGCACTGCCAGAGCCGGGCACCGTCCAGATGCAGGGGCAGGCTGCGCTCGGCCGCCAGCGCCTGCAGCTGAGTCAGCTCGTCCCAGCTGGGCAGCTGGCCACCGATCTCGCGCATGGGCAGCTCCACCAGCAGGCAGGCCAGGGGCTGAGCGATGGCCTGCAAATCGGCCGCCACGATGGGGCGCAGGCGCGAGCCCACCGGCACGCCGTGCAAACCCCAGAGGCTCTCGAAGGCCTGCTCCTCATGCAAAAGCAAATGCGAGTTGGGCGAGAGGCCGAAGCGGCCCAGGCGCGCCGCCTCGGTGTGCAGGCGCACGGCAATCAGCTGGGCCATCACGCCGCTGGGCATGAAGCAGGCGGCCGGCTTGCCCAGCAGGGTGGCGATCTGCTGCTCAAACTCGGCCAGCAGGCCACCCTGGCCATAGCTGTCGCCCTGCACCTCGCGGCCGCGGCACCAGTCAGCCAAGGCGGCAAATTCCTCGGCGGCGCTCAGGCTGGGGTAGCCGGGCACCACGGTCGTGCAGCGGCGGCGCAACTCGGCTCTTTGCAAGGCGTTCAGGCTCATGGGGACGGCTTCTTTCATGCGGGTTGGAGCCCGCAGCTTAGCCGCAGCCGACTCTCTAGAATCGCCGCCATCATGCAATGCCACCCACTCGAACTCCTGGCTCCGGCCCGTGATGCCGACATCGGCATCGAAGCGATCAACCATGGCGCCGACGCCGTCTACATCGGCGGCCCCGGTTTCGGCGCGCGCGACAAGGCGCCCAACAGCGTGGCCGATATCGCGCGCCTGTGCACCCATGCCCACCGCTTCGGCGCGCGCATCTTCGTGACCATGAACACCATCTTGCGCGACGACGAGCTGGAGGGCGCGCGCCAGCAAGCCTGGCAGCTGTACGAGGCCGACGTGGATGCACTGATCGTGCAGGACATGGGCTTGCTGCAGCTGGACCTGCCGCCGCTGCAGCTGCACGCCAGCACGCAGACCGACATCCGCACGCCCGAGAAGGCGCGTTTTCTGCAAGACGTGGGCTTCTCGCAAATGGTGCTGGCACGCGAGCTGGACCTGGGCCAGATCCGCGCCATCCGCGCCCAGGTGCAGGACGCCACGCTGGAGTTCTTCATCCACGGCGCGCTTTGCGTGGCCTACAGCGGCCAGTGCTTCATCAGCCATGCCCACAGCGGCCGCAGCGCCAACCGCGGCAACTGCTCGCAAGAATGCCGCCTGCCCTACACCGTGACCGATGCGCAAGGCCGCGTGATCGCGCATGACAAGCATGTGCTCAGCCTCAAAGACAACGACCAGAGCGCCAATCTGGAGCTGCTGGCCGATGCCGGCATCCGCAGCTTCAAGATCGAAGGCCGCTACAAGGACATGGCCACGGTCAAGAACGTCACCGCCCACTATCGCCTGCTGCTGGACGGCCTGATGGAGCGCCGCAGCGACTATCGCCGCAGCAGCAGCGGGCGCTGCAAGTTCAGCTTCACGCCGCAGCCCGAGCAGGGCTTCAACCGCGGTGGCACCGACTACTTCGTCAACGGCCGCAAGATCGACATCGGCGCTTTTGACAGCCCCAAACACGCCGGCCTGCCGGTCGGCCATGTGGTGGCCGTGGCCGAGCAATATTTCGATGTGGACACCGGCGACGCCACCCTGGCGCTCAACAACGGCGACGCCCTCACCTGGTGGGACCGCCAGGGCGAGCTGCAAGGCGTGCCCATCAACACGGTCGAGCCCCTGGGCGGCACCCGCTGGCGCGTGACGCCCAATCTGCACGGCAACCAAGCCGCGCAAAGCGTGGCCGAGCTCAAAGACCTGCGCCGCGATCTGGCCCTGAGCCGAAACCGCGACATGGCCTGGGAGCGCCTGCTTGCCAAGCCCTCGGCCGAGCGCCGCATCGCCGTGGACCTGAGCCTGGCCCAAACCTGGGTGGACGGCGAACCCGGCTTCGAGCTCAGCCTCAAGGACGAAGACGGCCACCGCGGCATCGCCCGTGTCCAGCATGCCCACGAGCCCGCGCGCGACGCCAAGCAGGCCGACGCCACGCTCAAAGAGCAGCTGAGCAAGCTGGGCACCACCATCTTCGAAGCCCGGCGCGTGCGCCTGGCCTGGCGCGAGAGCTGTTTTCTCCCCGCCTCCCTGGTCAACCAGCTGCGCCGCGAGGCCGTCAGCGTGCTGGAAGAAGCCCGCGCCGCTGCGTTGGAGCGCCTGCCCCGCGCCACGCCGGTGGAGCCTCCCGTGCCCTACCCCGAAGACACGCTGAGCTACCTGGCCAATGTCTACAACGGCCATGCCGCGGCTTTCTACGCCAAGCATGGCGTCAAGCTCGTCGGCGCGGCCTACGAGAGCCACGAGGAGCTGGGCGAAGTCAGCCTCATGATCACCAAGCACTGCGTGCGCTGGAGCCTGAGC
The DNA here is from genome assembly GCA_027484885.1 of Rubrivivax sp. GTDB lineage: Bacteria > Pseudomonadota > Gammaproteobacteria > Burkholderiales > Burkholderiaceae_C > Paucibacter_A. The sequence continues at coordinate 185 of JAIXSD010000061.1, read as the reverse complement.
TTGTGCCCCAAGCAGGCCAAGGGCGTGACAGGGGTGCAAGGCACGGTGCGCGCCGAGCCCCTGGTGCTGCAGCACGGCGACGACCGCCTCACTCTGCGTTTCGACTGCAAGCCCTGCGAGATGCATGTGGTCGGCGCCATGCGCAAGAACGTGCTCAAGCAGCTGAAGGCGGAGCCGGTGACCTT
>JAIXSD010000156.1 GCA_027484885.1 Rubrivivax sp. | reverse complement strand
GCTCGGTCACCAGGGCGCGGGCGATCGCCACGCGCTGGCGCTCGCCACCCGAGAGCTCGGCCGGCCGGTGCGCCAGGCGCGCGCCCAGACCCACACGCTGCAGCATGGCCGCAGCGCGGACCCGCGCCTGCTCCTGCGTCTGGCGGCGGATGCGCAAGGGCATGGCCACATTGTCCAGCGCGCTGAACTCGGGCAGCAGGTGGTGGAACTGGTAGACAAAGCCCAGGTGCTGATTACGCCAGCGGCCCAGCTCGGGCTCGCCCATCTCGGCCAGATTGCGGCCCATCAGATCGACGCGACCCGCGCTGGGCTTGTCCAGGCCGCCGAGCAGATGCAGCAAGGTGGACTTGCCCGAACCCGAGGCGCCGACGATGGCCAGGGTTTGGCCGCGGCGCACCTGCAGGTCCACGCCCGAGAGCACCTGCACATCGAGCTCGCCTTCGCTGAAGCGGCGGCTCAGGCCTCGGCCTTCCAGAATCAGGGGCGAGGAAAAATCACTCATAACGCAGGGCCTCCGCGGGTTGAACGCGGCTGGCACGCCAGCTCGGATACAAGGTGGCCAGGAAGGCCAGGATCAAGGACGTCACACCAATGGGCACGATATCGCCCCACTGCGGGTCGCTGGGCATGCGGCTGATCAGATAAATGCTGCCGGGCAGGAAGCTGACATTGAGCAGGCGCTCGATGGCCGGCACGATCACATCGATATTGAAGGCCACCAGCAGGCCCAGGCCCACGCCGGACACCGTGCCGATCACGCCCGAGGCGGCGCCCTGGACCATGAAGATGCCCATGATGGAGCGCGGGCTGGCGCCCAGGGTGCGCAGGATGGCGATGTCGGCCTGCTTGTCGGTCACCGTCATCACCAGGGTCGAGACCAGGTTGAAGGCGGCCACCGCGACGATCAAGGTCAGGATGATGCTCATCAAGCGCTTTTCCACCTGTACCGCATCGAACCAGTTGGCATTGGTGCGCGTCCAGTCGCGCACATAAATTTCAGGGCCCAAAGATTGGGCCAGCTCGCCCGCCACCTGGCGTGCACTCAATGCGTGCTGCAGCTTGAGCTGCACACCGGTCGGCCCTTCGACCTGAAACAGCCGCGCCGCATCGTCGACGTGGATCAGCGCCATGCCCGTGTCGTATTCGTAATGCCCGGCATGGAAGGTGCCGACCAGGGTGAACTGCTTGAGCCGTGGCACCACACCGGCCGGCGTGACCTGGCCATTGGGCGCCACAAGGGTGATCTTGTCGCCCTCGCGCACGCCCAGAGCCCGGGCCAGCTCGGAGCCGAGCAAGATGCCCCACTCGCCCGCGCGCAGGCGGGACAGCGGCCCGTCTTTCAACTCGGCCGCCAGCGGCGTGACCGAGGCCTCCTCGGCCGGCGAGATGCCGCGCACCATGGCGCCCCGCATGTCCTCGCCACGCGCAATCAAGGCCTGGGCGGCAATGAAGGGCGCGGCGCCGATCACCGCCGGGTTCTGCTTAGCCTGGGCAGCGGTCGCGCGCCAGTCAGGCAAGGCCTGACCCTGGTAGGACTGCAGCTCGATGTGGGCGATCACCGAGAGCATGCGGTCGCGCACCTCCTTTTGAAAGCCGTTCATCACCGAGAGCACGATGATCAGCGCCGCCACGCCGAGCGCGATGCCCAGCATCGACACCCCGGAGATGAAGGAAATGAAGCGGTTGCGCCGCCCTCCCCGCCCGGCCCGCGTGTAACGCCAGCCAATCTGCAATTCATAAGGCCAATTCATGGCCGCGATGCTAACCGACCGACACCACGCCACCCGGGCGGGGCGGCCGATCGGCCGCAGAGCGAGCCTGTTCGACACCCTGCCCTCGCTGAGGCCAGCCTCGAATCCGAACCGGAATCAAACGGCCGCCCACCCAACCGCAAGATCACAATGAAATAAACTTACGATTCATCATCATTCGTCCAAACGCAAGGCAGCCTCTTTCACTATTCGCACCCCGAACTTGCGGGGTGTTGTGCTTTGAGGCCCACCTCTAAACTGTAAGCAGCAGTAAACGAAAGCCACGAGTTGGCCGGGCACCCAACCCACAACCGATGCGCTTCGAGCCACCACACGAGGGAATCACCATGTTTTTGAACGCGAGCACCGCCCGCGCGGGCGCAGCTTTGTCCATCCTTTTCGCAGCCAGCGGCCTGGCCCTGGCCGGCCCCGTGCTGGATCAGCCGCAAGAAGCCAAGCTGAGCGTGGGCAGCAGCACCGCCAAATACAGCCTGGACAAGACGAACAGCCAAACCGCCAATATGGCCGGCACGGGCTGGGGCTCGGGGTCGGGCAAGTTTGCCTTCGAATACAACTACTCGTCCGCCACCGGCGCTGCCAGCTTCGACATCCGCTGGGGTGTGGGCACCAACCCGGATGGCACGTACAAGCTGGGTTCCGGCAGTTCCATCTTTGCCCCCAAAGGCAGCCTGAACAGCCTCAACAGCCAATTGATCGGCAAGAGCTACAGCTCAATCACGCTGACCGTGCAGGACAAACAGCGCTCGCCTGCCATTGATGTGGACCTGTTCGACATCGCCCTCAACGGCGTGGAACTGGGCAACAGCTATCCCGGCGGTGTCTACCCCGGCATCAGCTACCAGCTCTACCAAGGTGCTGCGCTGCAAGACATTCAGCTGACCGGCGTGTTCACCGTGCGCAATGGCAGCTTTGATGGCGCCGCGGTCCCGGGCCTGAACGCCACGCGTGACATGGCCTTGTTCGACCTGGACTTCAAGGAGCTGAACAAGGTGCCCGAGCCCAGCAGCCTGGCCCTGCTGCCCCTGGCACTGGCGGCTGCCTTCGCCGCGCGTCGCCGCCAGCGCCAGGCCTGAACACTGCAGGACGTAGCGCCCCGAGCGCGCAAACCCAAAGGGCCGGTCGATCTGACCGGCCTTTTTTGTGCCCGCAGCGCACCGTCGCTGACGCGCCGAGCTGGGTCCGAACAGCGCCGAGGCGACCCAGAAACGAAAAACCCGTCCGCAGCGAACTGGGGACGGGTCGGTGCCGAGGGCCAAGCATTGGGCAGGCGCGAGGCGCCTGCAGCCCAGCCGAAAATCAGGCGCTCTTGCGGCGGCGGGCCACGGCGGCCACGCCCAGCAGGCCCAGGGCCATCATGCCGTAGGTGCTGGGTTCAGGAACGGCCGCAGCGATGCCGAAGGTGACATTGCCTGAGTTCCAGACGCCGTCGGGGTTGACGCTGGCGTCGTCAAAGCCTTCGTGGAATTCCAGGCGCAAGATGCCATCGGCGCCCACTTGGAAGGACAGGCCCAGATCTTCCAGGCTGGCCGAGCCGGAGTAGCTGTTGCTGCCCGAGTCATCGTCACCAAAGCCAGGGTTGAAGACCACGCCGTCGCCGCCGGCCGAGCTGCCGAAGGCCAGGGTGATTTCCGACAGCCAGCTCGGGTCGTTGGCGGTCAGGCTGACGTTCCAGTCCACGCTGGTGATGGTGGCAAAAGCACCCACGTAGAAGTTCAGCACCACATTGCCGGCGTCGCCGTACTCGCCGATGCTCTGGATGCCGGTGACATCCACCACCTGCGAAGACAGGGCGTTGACGCTGGACTCGAAAGGCGCGCCGCTGACGGACACGCCACGGCTGGCCAGTTGACCCAACAGCGAGCTGGCGGGCTTGATATCAGCTTGAGCAGCGCCGGTCATGGCCATGGCTGCGGCAGCCACGGCACCAAGAATCAGCTTGCGTGCGGTTTGCATCGTTGTCATTTGAATTCCTTGGATGAGAAATAAGTCACGCCCACAACTCCCCGGGGCTGTGAAGAATTTCTCATATCAGGCGAAGTCGACCTAGAGGGCGCACCCTGAGTCCACCCGCCGTACCACATTCAAATGACAGGGGTTTTCCCCGGGGGCGCCGTTCGGCCTTTGCCATTTGGCGGCGCCCACCTGGGTGAAAACCCGCCTCAGTGGGCCTGCTCCCAGTTCGGGCCCACGCCCACCTCGGCCAGCAGCGGCACCTTCAGCTGGGCCACGCCGGCCATCAGGCGCGGCACCTCGTGGCGCACCCAGTCGAGCTCGGCCTCGGGCACCTCGAACACCAGTTCGTCGTGCACCTGCATGACGATGCGGCTGGCCTTGCCTTGCGCGTCCAGCTCCGCCTGCACCGCCAGCATGGCCAGCTTGATCAGATCGGCCGCCGTGCCCTGCATGGGCGC
>JAIXSD010000533.1 GCA_027484885.1 Rubrivivax sp. | reverse complement strand
GTGGGGTTGGCGCTGACCGGCTTGGTGGCTTCGGCGGCCATGGCGCTACCCAAGGACAGAGCCAGCAGCGCGGGGATCAGAGCGGTCTTCAGAGCGTTGGACTTGGTGTTCATCAGGATTTCTCCAAGGGTTGCGAAAAGGTACCTGCACAACGACGCCCGACGACCGCTCGTTGACCCCGTTTCTGTGCCCTTGCAAAGCGTTACACGTGTCACATATCGGCACTTCGGTGGGTTGAAGCCAATAAAAAGGGGCGCAAAACGCGCCCCTTGCAGGTGTTGGCCGCCGCAGCGGAGGTCACCAGATCTTGCAGCGCTTGCTCTCTTCCTTGACCATCTTCTGGCCCGGCTTGCAGGCGAAGGCCTGGGCAAATTCCGGCATGTTCACGGCCACACCGTTGATGCGGTAGCGGCCTGGCGAATGCGGGTTGGTCAGGGCTTGCACGCGCAAGGCCTCGGGGCGGGCGGTGTTGCAGTCCCACTGGCCGAAGCCGATGAAGAAGCGCTGCTCGGGCGTCAGTCCGTCGATGGGCGCCAGCTTCTGCGTGGCCGTCTGTTCGCGCCAAGCGGCCAGGGCCAGCACCATGCCGCCGAGGTCGGCCAGGTCCTCGCCCAGGGTCAGTCGGCTGTTGATCTTGATGTCATCGACGATGGTGTACTGCGCATACTGTTCGACCACGCAGGCGGCGCGCTTCTCAAACGCGCGGCCGTCCTTCTTGGCCCACCAGTCCTTGAGATTGCCCTTGGCATCGAACTGGCGGCCCTCGTCGTCGAAGCCGTGGATCAGCTCATGGCCGATGGTGCCGCCGGTGTTGCCGTAGCTGGGCGCGTCGTCAAGCTTGGTGTCGAACAAGGGCGGCTGCAGCACGCCGGCCGGGAAGTTGATGTCGTTCATCTGCGCGTTGTAGTACGCGTTCACCGTCTGCGGTGTCATGCCCCATTCGCCGCGGTCCAGAGGTTTGCCGATCTTGGCCAGCTGGCGCCGGGCCTCGAAGGCATGGCCGCGCTGCACATTGCCGAGGAAGTCATCGCGTTGAACCTGAAGCGCGCTGTAGTCGCGCCAGACATCGGGGTAGCCGACCTTGTTGACGATGCTGTGCAGCTTCTCGAGCGCACGGGTCTTGGTGGCCGGGCTCATCCACTCAAGCGCCTGCACGCGCTGCGCCATGGCGCGCTCGATCTGCTCGGTCATCTGCACGGTCTTGGCCTTGAGCTCGGGGCTGAAATTGCGCGCCACAAACTCCTGGCCCAGGGCCTCGCCCATCTGCACATCGACCAGCTCGACGCAGCGCTTCCAGCGCGCCTTCAGCTGCGGCACGCCGTTCAGCGTCTGGCCGAAGAAGTCGAAGTTGGCCTGCACCAGCGCCTGGTTCAGATGCGGTGCCTGGCTGCTCAGGGTCTGCCAGCGCAGATAGGTCTTGATGTCGTCCAGGCTGCTCTTCTTCAGCAGGCCGGCCAGGGCTTTGAAGAAGGCCGGCTCGGTGACGTTGAAGACGCGCGTGTCGGCCGGCACACCCAGGGCTTGCTGGTAGGCCGCCCAGTCGAAGCCGGGGGTCAGGGCTTGCAGGCCACGGGCGTCGAATTTGTGGAAGGTCTTGTACGGGTCACGCTTGTCCACGCGGCTCAGGGTGGCGCGGGCCAGGGTGGTTTCCATGGCCAGCACGCGTGCGGCCGCCGCCTGGGCCTGCGCTGGGCTGCTACCACTGAGCTCGAACATGCGGGCGATGTGGGCGCTGAACTGTTGGCGCATCTTGAGCGATTTCGCATCGCTCTTGAGGTAGTAGTCGCGGTCCGGCAGGCTGATGCCGCCGGCCATGGCGAAGGCGATGAGCTGGCTGGAATCGGCCAGGTCCTGGCTGGACGAGAAATAGAAGAACAGGCGCTCGTTGTTGCTGGCCAGCTGCAGGGCGGCCAGCAAGGCCGGCAGCTCTTGCTTGCTGCTCATGCCGGCTATGCGGCTCAGCAAGGGCTGCAGGGGCTGCAAGCCCAGACGTTCGGCTGCGCCTTCGTCCATGCAGGCGGCGTAGTAGTCGGCCATCTTGGCCTGGCTCGCGTTCAGCTCGGCGGCCGGGCTGGTCTTCAGCCGCTCCAGAATGCCCCAGAGATAACGCTGGTTTTCATCGGCCATCTTGGCGTAGACCGACCAGCGCGACTGGTCGGCCGGCACCGGGTTCTTTTCCATCCAGCCGCCGCAGACGTACTGGTAGAAGTCTTCGCAGGGGTCGACGCTGCGGTCCATGGCGGTGAGGTCCAGGCTGGGCGTGTAGGGCAGCTGGCTCAGAGGCTGTTCAGCGGCAGCGGCAACGGTGGCGGCCGGCGTTTGCTGGGCTTGCGCCAGCAGGCTCAGCGTGCCCAGGCTCAGGGCGCTGAGCAGGGTTTTCAGGGGCGTGGAAATGGGGGGCATGGGGAGGCATCCTTGGCGACCGCGGGGGTCGAAGCCTGGGATTCTCCGCCAAGCTCGTGAGCGTCAGCGGCTGCGCTTCTTGAGCACCTCGTCCTGCCAGGTCTGGCGCAGCTTCTTCAGCTCCCAGGCCCAGACAAAAGGCCGCAGCGCGCGGGCCGGGCGGTACTGGGCCGGGTCGAGCAGGCGCTGCCGCACATCGGCCGGCAGCTCCAGATGCTCTAGGCGAATGGGCCGCGCATAGCCACGCGCCAGCTGCAGCTGGCCGGCGTCGCTGAAGATGTACTCGCGCGCCAGCTGCGCCGCATTCGGGTGCGGGGCGTAACGGTTGATGAGGGTGGTGTAGCCGCTGGTCACCGAGCCGTCGCTGGGGATCAGCACCTCGTACTCGCTGGGGCGGCGCACGCGGCTGCGGTGGCCCAGGGCCACGAAATCCCAGAGCAGGTAGACATCGGCGCTGCCGCGCTGCAGATCGGCCACCATGGCATTGCTGTGCACCAGGCGGCCTTGTTGTTCCAGCTTGGCAAAGGCGTCCAGGGCCGGTTGCAGGCGGGTCTCGTCGCCGCCCAGGGCAATGGCCGCGGCCAGCACATTGGCGCTGGCTTGGGCCGAGCTGCCGACCTCGCCCACTTGCACGGTGTAGGGCCCTTCGAACAAGGCGCGCCAGCTGCCCGGCACGCGGCCGCCGGTGCGCCGGGTGTTGACCGCAAAGGCAATCGTGCCGGTGTAGGCCAGGGCCCAGTAGCCGTCTTCGTCGCGCGACCAGGCGGGCAGCTGCGACCAGACCAGGGGCTTGTGTGGCCGGCTGATGCCGCGCCCACGCGCCACCGCGCCGTACTCGAAGCCGACATCGCCCAGGTCCGCCGTGGCACGTGGGCCCTCGCGCGCCATGCGCTCGATCTCGTCGGCGCTGTTCATGTTCTCGTCGCTGTGCTCGATGCCGTAGAGCCGCTTCAGATCAGCCCAGATGCCGCCCCAGTTGGCCCAGTGGTCCGGCATGCCCAGAGTGTGCAGCCGGCCTTCGGCGCGGGCGGCCGCCTCCAGGGTGGCCAAGGGGCTGGAGGCCGCAGGGTTGCCGGGCGTCAGCTGTGCCGCCACCTGCCCGGTGGGCAGGCTCAGGGCGCTGAGCAGCAACTGTCGACGGCGTTTCATGCCCGGATTGTTACAGTTTGCGACGCAGGGTCTCGGGCCGGTGCAGCGTGCTTCTGCACAGATCAGCCCAGAACGCGCAGGATTTCCTCGCCGTAGGCTTCCAGCTTCTTGGCGCCCACGCCGCTGATGCCGGCCAGCTCGTCCAGGCTTTGCGGGTTCTGGCGCGCCATCTCGGCCAGGGTGACGTTCTGGAAGATCACATAGGCCGGCAGGCCGTGCTCCTTGGCCACCTCAGCGCGCCAGTTCTTGAGCTGTTCGAAACGCTCCATCGCGTCCTCGTCCAGCTCGATCGGGGCGGCGCTCTTGCCTTTGCCAGTTCCGCTGCTGCGGCTGAGCTTGCCGCGCTTGGGCGCCACGCTGGGCACGCGCAGCAGCAGCTGCACCTCGCCCTTGAGCACGGCGCGGGCGCTGTCGGCCAGGGCCAGGGTCATGTACTCGCCTTCGGTGAAGACATGGCCCAGGGCGATCAGCTGGCGCAAGACCGCGCGCCACTGGGTTTCCGGCAGGTCGGCGCCAATGCCCCAGGTGGACAGGCTTTGGTGGCCGTACTGCGTGACCTTGTCGGTGACCTTGCCGCGCAGCACATCGATCAGGTGGCCGGCGCCAAAGCGCTGGCCGCCGTTCTGGTGGAAGCGGTAGATGCAGCTGAGCAGCTTGCGGGCCGCGTCGGTGCCGTCCCAGGTGGCGGGCGGTACGAGGCAGTTGTCGCAATTGCCACAAGCGGTACTTAGCTCGCCGAAATAAGCGAGCAGGCGCACGCGCCGGCAGTCGGTCGCCTCGGCCAGGGCCAGCAGGGCGTCGAGCTTGCCGCGCTGGCCTTTCTTGAACTCTTCGCCAGCCGGGCTTTCGTCGATCATGCGGCGCTGGTTCACCACATCGGCCAAGCCGTAGGTCATCCAGGCGTCGGCCGGGGCGCCGTCGCGGCCGGCACGGCCGGTCTCCTGGTAGTAGCTCTCGATGTTCTTGGGCAGGTCCAGGTGAGCGACGAAGCGCACATCGGGCTTGTCGATGCCCATGCCGAAGGCGATGGTGGCGACCATGACGATGCTGTCTTCACGCAGAAAGCGGTCTTGGTGGCGCTGGCGCACGGCGGCGTCCAGGCCGGCGTGGTAGGGCAGGGCCTTGATGCCGGCGCTGACCAGCCAGTCGGCCGTTTCGTCCACCTTCTTGCGGCTCTGGCAGTAGACGACGCCGGCGTCCTCGCCATGTTCGTCCTGGATGAAGCGCAGCAGTTGATCGCGCGGCTTGCTGTCTTTTTCGACGATGGTGTAGCGGATGTTCGGCCGGTCGAAGCTGCTGATGAAGATGCGCGCCTCTTCCAGGCGCAGGCGCTCGATGATGTCGGCGCGGGTCAGGTCGTCGGCGGTGGCGGTCAGCGCGATGCGCGGCACCTCGGGGTAGCGCTCGTGCAGCAGGCTGAGCGCCAGGTATTCGCTGCGGAAATCATGGCCCCACTGGCTGACGCAATGCGCCTCGTCGATGGCGAACAGGCTCAGCAGGCCGCGCTCCTGCAGCGAATCGAGCTGGGCCAGAAAGCGCGGGTTGGTGATGCGCTCGGGCGCAGCGTAGAGCATGACCAGGCGGCCGCTCATCATCTCGCGCTCGACATGGGCAGCCTGCTCGCCGCTCAGGCTGCTGTTCAAAAAGGCGGCGTGCACGCCGGCCTCTTCCAGCGCACCGACCTGGTCGTGCATCAGGGCGATCAGCGGGCTGACCACCACCGTCACGCCTTGCTGGCTGCGGTGGCGGGCGATGGCGGGGATCTGGTAGCAGAGGCTTTTGCCGCCGCCGGTGGGCATCAGCACCAGGGCGTCGCCGCCGGCCACCACATGGTCCACGATGTCGGCCTGCGCGCCACGGAAGGCGCTGTAGCCGAAGACTTCATGCAGGATGTGCTGCGGGCGGGCGTCGGAGGAAAGGTCGGCTGATTTCATTGAGGCCGCAATGGTACGCCCCCGGCTCCCCATGATCCGTTAGGCCTTGTGCCGTCATGGCCCTGTCGTTTGAGTTCTGCACATTCCGCGCTGCGCCGGTTGGAGCCGGCCATCACCCCCGTGAGCCATTGTTTTCAAGCTCACCCCACCGAACGCAGCAGGAGCCAGCCATGAAGGGCATCAAACACCCCCGCAATGACGAGACGATCAACCCGTCCGGCAATGCGTCCATCTACGACGTGATCGACCGCGTCGACAGCAAGCGCCGCAATTTCGTCAAAGGCAGTGTCGGCGTGGCCGCCTTGCAGGCCGCGGGCGGCCTGACCCTCTCGGGCCTGGTCAACACCGTGCAGGCCGGTCCTGTGCCGGCGGGCCTGGGCTTTCCGGGCATCGGCTTTGAAAGCGTGCCGGCCAGCCTGTCCGTGACCAGCGCACCGGCTGCGCCGGCCGTGGCCGACCGCATCACCGTGCCCGCGGGCTACACCGCGGAGCTGTTCGTCGCCTGGGGTGACCCCATCATGCCCGGCGCCGTGCCCTTTGCCTCGGACGCCAGCAACACCGCTGCCGAGCAGGCCAAGCAGTTCGGCGCGCACAACGATGGCATGGCCTTCTTCCCCTTCTTGGGCACGGACGGCCGGCCCAGCGTGGACCGCGGCATCCTGGCCATCAACAACGAATACACCCACGAGGAAATCCTCACTCCGGCCGGTGTGGCCGGCGCCAACCTGGCGGCCGTGCGCAAGTCGCAAGCGGCCCACGGCGTGTCCATCCTGGAAGCACGCCGTCGCAACGGCAAATGGATGGTGGTCAAGAACTCCATCTACGGCCGCCGCCTGACCGCCAACACCAAGACCCGCATCTCCGGCCCGGCCGCCGGCCATGCCCTGATGAAGGCCAACGAGTACCTGATCAGCGACACCGGCAGCCATGCCACCGGCCGCCTGACCGACGGCTACACCGCCTACGGCACCATCAACAACTGCGCCAACGGCGTGACGCCCTGGGGCACCTACCTGACCTGCGAAGAGAACTTCAACGGCAACTTCGGCTCCAACGCCGCCCTGCCTTCGGCCAGCTCGGGCGAGCTGGGCAAGCTGTTCAACCGCTATGGTTTCAGCAAGGATGGTTTTGCCTACAAATGGCATGCCCATGATCCGCGCTTCGATCTGAGCCTGAACCCCAATGAGTCCAATCTCTTCGGTTGGGTGGTCGAGGTGGATCCCTACGATCCCAAGAGCGTGCCGGTCAAGCGCACCGCCCTGGGCCGTTTCAAGCACGAGAGCGCCCAGTACGTGATCGATGCGCAAGGCCATCTGGCCGTCTACATGGGCGACGATGAGCGCAACGAGTACATCTACAAATTCGTCAGCGCCGGCAAGTTCAACCCGGCCGATCGCGTGGCCAACCGCAATCTGCTCGATGAAGGCGTGCTCTACGTTGCCAAGTTCGACGCCGATCTGAGCGGCCAATGGTTGCCCCTGCTGCCGGGCACCGTGGGCGTGGACGGCGTGGCCCTGCGCGACAACCCGAACTTCGCCGGTGCCAATGACGCCGAGGTGCTGGCCAAGATCCTGATCAAGACCCGCATGGCCGCTGACGCCGTGGGCGCCACCATGATGGACCGCCCGGAGTGGACCGGTGCCCGCCCGCGCATCGGTGGCTTCAACAAGATCGAGGTCTACTGCACCCTGACCAACAACAACCGCCGCGGCACCTGGAACAGCAGCCGCCCCGCGAGCGAGCCCAAGGCCAATGCCACCGACGGCAGCACCACGGCCGCGACGGCCCGCCCGCCGGTCGATGCCGCCAACCCCAGCGAAGACAATATCTACGGCCACATCATCCGCTGGCAAGAAGACGCGGACACGGTCACCGCCACCCGCTTCAGCTGGAACCTGTTCCTGCAGGCCGGCGACACGCGCACCACCAAGCCCGCCAAGCCCACCAACAACTACAAGGGCAATATCGTGGCCGACCCCTTCGGCAGCGCCGACTTCGGCGCTCCCGATGGTCTGTGGTTTGATCCCTTCGGCCGCCTCTGGGTGCAGACCGACCAGATCGGCGACGCCTCCGGCGACTGGAAGAACATCGGTGCCAACTGCATGGTCTGTGCCGATCCCAACACCGGCATGGCCCGCCGTTTCCTGACCGGCCCCAACGGCTGCGAGATCACCGGCATGGCCATGAGCCCGGATGGCAAGACCCTCTGGGTCGGCGTGCAACACCCGGGCGAAGGATCGCCGGCGTCCAACCCCGAGAAGATCTCGCGTTGGCCGGCCAATCAATGGGGCGTGGAGTCGGATGGCGTCACCAGCCTGCCCTTCGGCCGCCCACGTTCTGCCGTGGTGGTGATCACCAAGGACGACGGCGGCGTCATCGGCAGCTGAGGCGCCAGCGCCGGTCGCCTGGGTGCGACCGGCCTTGCCGCTCAGCCGCGCATCTCATCTCTCCATTGGAGCAAGTCATTTCATGAAAACCTCTCTCAAGACCCTGGCCCTGGCGGCCTGCTTTCTGACCGGCGGCGCCCATGCCGATGCGGTTGATTCCGATGCGGCCTTCAGCTCGGCCCTGCGCGTGAGCTTCAACGGCTTTGACGGCCTGATCACCCGCGACCCCGTGGAACTCGGCCTGGCCGAAACCGGCCACCGTGTGGTGCTGAACCCCGGCGAGGGCACGGAAATTGGCGCCAATGCGCGCGATCTGGGCGAGAACGGCCTGTGGGGCGCCCGCGGCAACCCGCTGGACGGCCTGACGCCCACGCCCACCGGCAGCGGCAACTTCCTGGCCAGCAGTAGCGGCCCGGTGCACTTCAGCTTCGGCGAAGCCGTGCAGAGCGTCGGTGCTTACCTGAACCAGTACCGCCTCGACGGTGAGACCCCGAGCCTGCTGCTGACCGCCTACGGTCAGAACGGTGCCGTGCTGGAGTCCTTCAGCTACAGCATCCAGACCTCCTTCGACAGCTACAACGAAGGCAAGTTCCTGGGTTTTGTGCGCGCTCAGGCTGACATCTACGGCTTCAGCGTGGCGGGCAGCAATGTCAGCCTCGACGAACTCAGCTTCGCCACCCCGGTGCCGGAGCCGCAAAGCGCCGCCCTGCTGCTCGGCGGCCTGGGTCTGCTGCTGGCCTGGGGCCGTCAGCGCCGCCGCTCGGCCGACTGATCAACAGCTTCGCCATCTCGGCGGGATGCGCAGGGGGCCTCGTGCCCCCTGCTGTCGTTGGAGGGCGCGGAGTTTTCAGTCAAGATGGCCACCCCGCATCTGCCAGGAAAGAAGGCGCCCATGACCGAGGAAGCACAGGACAAGGCCGCGGATCTGCGGCGCAAGCTGATCCGCAATATCGACCAGGTGCCGCGCGAGCGTTACCTGCGCCCGCCGCGCTACGACAGCCTGGTCGGCGCCGTGTCCGAGGGCACGCTGGCGCGCAAGCTCGGTTGCGGGGTCGACACGGTGGCGCCGGGCCAGCAGAGCTGCCCCTACCATTTCCACCACACGCAGGAGGAGATGTTCATCATCCTCGAAGGCCAGGGCACGCTGCGGGTGGCGGGTGAGTTGCTGCCAGTGCAGGCCGGCGATGTGATCTTCATCCCCTGCGGGCCCGAGTACCCGCACCACCTGCTCAACACCTCGGACGCCGAGCTCAAATACCTGAGCATCAGCACCCAAGACCGGCCCGAGGTCTGCGAATACCCCGATTCGGGCAAGATCGCCGTGTTCTCCAAAGGCCCGGCCTTCATCCAGCGGCGCGAGAACGGCCTCGATTACTGGGACGGCGAGCCCTGAGATTCGTGCAGGAGCGGCGCGCGGCTGTCGAGGTTGCCGCCGCTGCCGTTTCCGCTGGCGGCCGCGCGTGAGTGGGCCGCCGCCGGCTTGTCGCCGCGGGCATTGATGCGCGAGATGCCGGACGATTGACGCTGCAGCTCGGGCCGGCCCCAGTAGTCGACCTGGCCGAAGCCGGAGACCGACACCGCCAGCTGCTCGGTGGCCCAGACCTCGGCATCACCGATGCCGCTGATGCTGAGTGCGGCGCGGGTGGCCTGCAGATTCTCGGCCTGCAGCCGGCCCTTGCCCGAGATGCGCAGCACCAAGTCATTCACCTGGCCGCTGATGCGGCCGGCGCCCGCGCCCGAGATGCCGAAGCTCAGTTTGTCGGCATGGAGTTCGTCGAAGCGCGCGCTGCCGGCACCCGAGATGGTGATGATCAGCTGGCTGCAGCGGAAGGCGCCGGGCGCGTGCAGATCACCGGCGCCGGACAGGATCAGGTGGTTGAGCCGGCGCAGGGTCACATCGATCTGCGGCCGTTGGTTGCGCCACATCTTCCAGCCGTCGACCGAGCGGATCTGCAGCCGGTCGCCGCTGTAATCGAGCTCGATCTGCTTTTGCGCCTCGGCGTCGCCGGCCACAAAGACCTGGTCGCGCTCGCCCTGGATCAGGCGCACATTGGCCGTGCCCGACAGCTCCAGCCGCTCGAAAGGGCGCGAGATGTAGAGCTTGCCCTCGGCTGCCGGCGCAGCCGGTGCCACGGGCGCGGCATTGGGTGCCGGGGCTGCGGGCGCCGCAGGGCTGACGGGGGCCACCGGCGCCGCGCCGGGCTGGGCCATCACCAGCTCGCTCATCAAACAGGCCAGCAGGCCTGTGCTCAGCAGCTTCCAGCTCATATCGATTGCTCCCTCAGTTTTTTGGACACATCGCGGTTGGCGGTGAAGCGGGTGCCGTCCTGCATCTGCACGATCAGTTGCGAGTTCTCGTCGGGCGTCATCGACACCACGAAATCAAGGTTGACGATGCAGCTGCGTTGCAGCTTGATGAAGCGGCTGGGGTCCAGGCGCTGCTCGAAGGCGGTGATGGGCAGGTTGACCAGGTACTGGCGGCCGCCGCTGGCCACGGCGGTGTACTTGATGTCCGAGCGCAGGTACTCGACCGTGTCCACCTGGATGGGAAAAATCTTGCCCTGGTCGCGCACCAGCAGCCGGGTCATGGGCGAGGTGTCGGGCTTGGCCGCTGCTTCCAGCGCCTGGGTGCTGGTGGGTTGGGCGCCGCTCTCGCTGCCGCTGCGCTGCAGGGCGTGCTGCACCGCCTCCTTGAAGCGCTCTTGCGAAAACGGTTTGAGCAGGTAATCGGCCGCATGAAGCTCGAAGGCGGTGATGGCGTGCTCGTTGTAGGCGGTGGTGAAGATTACCCGCGGCACAGCGCCCTCGCCCTTGGCGCCATCCTCGGCCAGAGCGCGCAGCACCTGCAGCCCGGTCAGGCCCGGCATATGGATGTCCATGAAGACCAGCTCGGGGCGCAGGCTGCGGATCTGCTCCAGCGCGCTCAGGCCGTCGGCGCAGCTGGCCACCAGCTCCAGCTGCGGCAGCTGGGCCACCCAGTCGGCCAGGGCTTCGCTGGCCAGGGGCTCGTCCTCGGCAATCAGGGTGCGGAT
>JAIXSD010000352.1 GCA_027484885.1 Rubrivivax sp. | reverse complement strand
TTGTAGGTCTTCTGGCCGAAGAACTGCACCTGCCAGCCCGCGGCTTCGAAGTCCGCCTGCGGGAACTTGTCATCGGTCAGTTTCGTTTCCTGCAGCACCAGGCCATCGACCGGGTTGGCTGCCAGCCAGTCCAGCACCTGGGGCAGGCGAACGGCCAGGGAGTTGACGTTCCAGGTGGCGAATTTCATGGGCAGGGCTCCAGAGCAGGGATCGGGGACAAGAGGCAAGGCGCCGCAGCGGGGCAAACGGACGCAGGGCCGGCAGCTTAACGCGTCTGCCGGCCCTGCTTGGGATGAAGGCGCTTGTCTGGACTCAGGGCTGGGCTTGGCGCACCCGTGAAGGCGGCAGCAGCAGGGTGAAGCGGCTGCCCTGTCCCACTTCGCTCTGCACCTGCAGCTCGCCACCGTGGCGCTGCATCACATGCTTGACGATGGACAGGCCCAGGCCGGTGCCGCCGGTTTCGCGGTTGCGGCTGCCGTCGACACGGTAGAAGCGCTCGGTCAGTCGCGGCAGGTGCTCGCGGGCGATGCCGGGGCCGGTGTCGGTGACCGAGATTTCACCGTGGCCGTCGGCGGCCAGGCGCCAGTTCAATTCGATCTCGCCACCCTCGGGGGTGTAACGCACGGCATTGCTGAGCAGATTGCTGATGGCGCTGATCAGCTCGGTCTCGACGCCCGCCAGCTCCAGCGCGCCGACCTCGCCGACCTTGAGCTGATGCCGGCCGTTGGACAAGGCCTTGGCATCGGTGCCCAGGCGCTGGAACAGCGGTGCCAGGGCGATCCAGCGGTCCGAGCCTGGGCGCGGGCTGCCTTCGAGCTGGGCCAGGGTCAGCAGATCGCTGACCAGGCTCAGCATGCGCTCGGTCTGCTGGCCCATCAGGGTCAGCACGCGGCGGCGTTCGGGTTCGCTCAGTGGAAGAGAGCTCATGGTCTCGATGAAACCGCTGAGCACCGTCAGGGGCGTGCGGATCTCGTGCGAGACATTGGCCACAAAGTCGCGGCGCATGGCCTCGGCCCGTTCGCGTTCGGTCACGTCCTGGCTCAGCACCAGGCGCAGGCCATCGCCGTAGGGGCGCACGATCACCGACAGCGTGCCGGAGCCGCGCGAGCTGGTCAGCAAGAGCGGCTCGGTGAATCGCCCGGCCTGCAGATAGCTGACGAAGCTGGGGTAGCGAACCAGGTTGGTGATGCGCTGCTGCAGATCGCGCTGCGGATCGAGCGCGAAATGATCGGCCGCAACGCGGTTGCACCAGGTGACATGGTCGTGGCCGTCGAGCATCAGCACGCCGTTGGGCGAGGCCTCGATGGCCGAGAGGAACTGCTGCAGCTGCAGGCGTTCGTGGGCGATGGCCCGGTCGCGCTTGCGCAGGGCACGCTCGATCAGATAGGCCAGGTCGCCCCAGTAGCCGCTGCTGCGCGGCGCATCGCCGGGGTGCTTTTCGCGCAGCCACTGCATCAGGCGACGGATGCGCAAGGTGTCGATCAGCAGCAGCGCGACGATGGCGCTGACCACGCCCAGCCATTCGCTCAGCTGAGGGTAGCCGGTCAGCGTGCCGATGCCGCGCCCGGCCAGATCACCGGCAAACACGATCAAACCCACCAAGGCCAGGCGGGGGAGAAAACCGATCACCGTCATGAAAGGCGCTTTCCGGGCGAGGGCGGCGTCATCAGGCCGACAGGGGCTGGGCTTGCTGCGACAGGCGGTAGCCGGCGCCGCGCACGGTCTCGATCATGCGCGCGCATTGCACGCGTTCCAGCGCTTCGCGCAGGCGTTTGACGTGCACGTCCACGGTGCGTTCTTCGATGAAGACATGGTCGCCCCAGACCCGGTCCAGCAGCTGCGAGCGGCTGTGCACGCGCTCGGGGTGGCTCATGAAGAAGTGCAGCAGGCGGAACTCGGTCGGGCCCAGCTTGACCTCGGCGCCATCGCGGCTGACGCGGCGGGTGCCAGGGTCCAGGCTCAGGCCGCCGATCACCACCACCGAATCCAGCGCCTCGGGCGCCTTGCGGCGCAGCACGGCGCGGATGCGGGCCAGCAGCTCGTTGGTCGAGAAAGGCTTGGTCAGGTAGTCATCGGCACCAGCGTCCAGGCCCGAGACCTTGTCGGTCTCCTCGGCGCGGGCGGTCAGCATGATGATGGGCAGGTCCTTGGTGCGCTGCTGGCCGCGCCACTGGCGCGCCAGGGCCAGGCCGCTCTGGCCGGGCAGCATCCAGTCCAGCACCACCAGATCGGGCAAGACCCGGTCGACTTCGTACTGGGCCTGGTCGGCGCTGCTGGCCAGGGTCACTTCAAACCCGGAGTGGCGCAGATTGATGGAGATAAGTTCGGCAATGGCCGACTCGTCTTCGACAACAAGAATCCTCGACATGCTGTGCTTCTTCTTTTCGTTGGGTTGATCAGTCTTTGAGGGCCACGGATTCCACGGTGTCCATGGGGTTGTGGCGGATGTCCGTGCCCTTGACGATGTAGATGATCTGCTCAGCCAGGTTCTTGGCGTGGTCACCGACGCGCTCGATGGCCTTGGCCACGAAGACCAGATCGATGGAGGCCGAGATGGTGCGCGGGTCTTCCATCATGTAGGTGATGAGCTTGCGCATCAGGCCGTCGAATTCCTGGTCGATCTGGTTGTCCTGCTTGATCACTTCCAGGGCCTGCACGGTGTCCAGGCGGGCGAAGGCGTCCAGGGCCTTGCGCAGCGAGGCGGTAGCCAGCTCGGCTTCAAAAGAGATGTCACCCACCGGCAGGCGCAGGCGGCTGAACACGCCCGAGTTGATCAGGCGGTGCACGGTGCGGGCGATGCGGGCCGCTTCGTCGCCGACACGTTCGAGGTTGCCGATGGTCTTGGAGATGGCGATCAAGAGGCGCAGATCGCGGGCGGTGGGCTGGCGCAGGGCGATGATGGCCGAGAGGTCGTGGTCGATCTCGACTTCCATCTGGTTGACGCGCTCTTCGGCCACCAGCACGCGCGAGGCGATTTCGCCGTCGAAGGAGGTCAGGGCCGACACGGCCAGTTCCACCTGCGACTCCACCATGCCACCCATTTCCAGCACGCGGGTCGAGATACCGCTCAGTTCCAGATCGAACTGGCTCGACAGATGTTTGTCACCCATGACTTCTACCTTTGCGAATTTGAATCAATCGTTGCAGTCTAACGAGCAGCTTGCGCTGAGTGGCGGCCGCGCCGCCCACGGGCTCAACCGAATCGGCCGGTGATGTAGTCTTCGGTTTCCTTGCGCTTGGGCTTCATGAAGACCTCACGCGTGGCGCCGTACTCGACCAGCTCACCCAGGTACATGTACGCCACGAAATCGGACACGCGCGCTGCTTGCTGCATGCTGTGCGTCACGATCACGATGGTGTACTTGCTCTTGAGCTCTTGCAGCAGCTCTTCGATCTTGGCGGTGGCGATCGGGTCCAGGGCCGAGCAGGGCTCGTCCAGCAGCAGCACTTCGGGTTCCAGGGCAATGGCGCGGGCGATCACCAGACGCTGTTGCTGGCCGCCGGACAGGCTCAGGCCGCTGCTGTCCAGACGGTCCTTCACTTCATTCCACAGTGCGGCCTGGCGCAGCGAGCGCTCGACCGTCTCGTCCAGCTGGGCGCGGTCCTTGACGCCCAGCAGGCGCAGGCCGTAGGCCACGTTTTCGTAGATGGACTTGGGGAAGGGGTTGGGTTTCTGGAACACCATGCCAACGCGGCGGCGCAGCTGGGCCACGTTGACGCTGCGGTCGAAGATGTTCTTCTGGTCCAGCTGCACCTCGCCTTCGATGCGGCAGCCGTCCACCAGATCGTTCATGCGGTTGAAGCAGCGCAGCAGGGTGGACTTGCCGCAGCCGCTGGGGCCGATGAAGGCGACCACATGGCCGCGCGGGATGTTCAGCGAGACGTTGTGCAGGGCCTGCTTGGCGCCGTAGAACAGGTTCAGGTTCTTGACCGCCAGGGCCACGTCCAGTTCTTCCAGCGGCTTGAGCGGCACGGCCGACTCGGGCACGGCGGTCGAGATCTTCAGCTTGGGCAGTTCGGCGGTTTGGGTGAGGGAGCTCATGAAAGTCTCTCCAGATCAGTAGTGTGGGGCAGAGTGTGGGGCAGGGCGATGCGTGCGGGGCATCAGACCGAGTCCAGCTCTTTGAATTTCTCGCGCAGACGGTTGCGCATGCGGATGGCGGTCAGGTTCAAGCCAATGATGACCACGACCAGCAGCATGGCGGTCGCGTAGACCAGGGGCCGTGCGGCTTCGACATTGGGGCTCTGGAAGCCCACATCGTAGATGTGGAAGCCCAGGTGCATGAACTTGCGCTCCAGGTGCAGGAAGGGGAAGAAGCTGTCCAGCGGCAGGGCCGGCGCCAGCTTGACCACGCCCACCAGCATCAGCGGTGCCACCTCGCCGGCGGCGCGGGCCACGGCCAGGATCAGGCCGGTCATCATGGCCGGGCTGGCGATCGGCAACACGGTGCGCCACAGGGTCTCGGCCTTGGTGGCGCCCAGGGCCAGGCTGCCTTCGCGCACCGAGCGGGGCACGCGGGCCAGGCCTTCTTCGGTGGCCACAATCACCACCGGCAGGGTCAGCAAGGCCAGGGTCAGGGCCGACCACAGGATGCCAGGGCTGCCGAAAGTCGGGCCGGGCAGGGCTTCGGGGAAGAACAGGCGGTCGATATTGCCGCCCAGGAAGTAGACGAAGAAGCCCAGGCCGAACACACCGTAGACGATGGAGGGCACGCCGGCCAGGTTGTTCACCGAGATGCGGATGATGCGGATCAGGGTGCCTTGCTTGGCGTATTCGCGCATATAGATGCCGGCCATGATGCCCAGCGGCGTCACGATCACGGCCATCAGCAGCACCATCATCACCGTGCCGAAGATGGCGGGGAAGATGCCGCCTTCGGTGTTGGCTTCACGCGGGTCGTCCCAGATGAACTCGCCCAGCTTCTTGGCGTAGTGGCTGATCTTGTCGAACAAGCCCATGGTGTTGGCGCGGTAGACGTCGGCCACCTGGGCCAGCGGCACTTCCACCTCGCGGCCATCGGCCACGCGGGCTACGAAGCTGTCGCGGGCCAGCTGCTTGCGCAGGGCGTCGGTCTTTTCCTGCAGGGCGCCGAACTGCTGGTTCAACGCTTCGCGCTTGGCTGTCAATGCGGCCTTGGCGGCCTCATCGAGGTGGTCTTCCAGCTGCAGGCGGCGCTCGCTCAGGCGCAGGCGCTCGAGCTCGAAGTTGACCTTGCCGATCTCTTGCTTCTCCAGCTTGTGGATTTGCATGAACAGGTCTTGGGCGCGGGCGGTGCGCTCTTGCAACTGCGCCCAGGCTTCTTCGCCGCTGGCGACCAGCTGGCCTTCTTGCTTGACCGAGATCAGGTGGCCGTAGAAGTTACCCCACTCGCGGCGCTCCACGGTGATGACATCGTGCGGCCTGGTCTGTTCGCCCAGCAAGGGCAGGGGGAACCAGCGGAAGTCCACACCCGACACATCGCGGTTGCCCATCTTGATGAGAACGCGGTCGGTGAAGGTCGCGTCGCCCGGGATCACGAAGCCCGCTTCGCGCAGGCGGCGCACGGCCACCTCTTCGCGTTCACGGATTTCGCCGATCAGGCCGATGGTGGAGCCATCGCGCTCCTTGTAGGTGGTCTCGATGACCGGCTTGGGCCAGAAGTGGCCGAGGCCACGCAGTGCCGTCAGGGCCATCACGCCGGCCACAGCCAGCACGGAGACTGCCACGGCGCCGGCGGTGAGCCAGATCCAGGGCGAGCCGCTTTTGAACCAGTCTTTCATGATTGATCGTGCTCCGTCAGATGGTGCTGTACTTCTCGCGCAGACGCTGGCGAATCAGCTCGGCGAGGGTGTTGACGAGGAAGGTGAAGGCGAACAACACCAGGGCGGACAAGAAGAGCAGGCGGTAGTGGGTTTCACCGACGCCGGCTTCGGGCATTTCGACGCCGATATTGGCGGACAGGGTGCGGAAGCCCGAGAACAGGCTGAAGTCCATCACGGCGGTGTTGCCCGTGGCCATCAGCACGATCATGGTTTCACCGACCGCGCGGCCCAGGCCGATCATCACAGCCGAGAAGATGCCGGGGCTGGCGGTCAGCAGCACCACGCCCATCATGGTTTGCCAGGGCGTGGCACCCAGGGCCAGCGAGCCCGAGGTCAGGGACTTGGGCACGCTGAAGATGGCGTCTTCGGCGATCGAGAAGATGGCCGGGGTGACGGCGAAGCCCATGGCAATGCCCACCACCAGCGAGTTGCGCTGTTCGAAGCTGATGCCGGCGGTGTTGGACAGCCAGTGCGGCAGGTCACCACCGAAGAAGGCCGCTTCAATCGGGTGGCCCAGCTGGAAGAAGCCCCAGATCACCACCGCGACGATGGGGATCAGCAGTGCGGCTTCCCAGCCCAGACCGACGCGCTCGACCAGGCGGCGCGGCATCAAATGCCAGATGTAAGACGCCACGACGATGGCCACCGGCAGCAGCAGCAAGCTCATCAGCACGCCGGCGAGGTTGTTCTCCACCAGCGGCGCCAGCCACAGGCCGGCCAGGAAACCCAGCACCACGGTGGGCAGCGCGGCCATGACCTCGATCGAGGGCTTGACGATTTCGCGCATGCGCTGGGTCATGAAGTAGGCGGTGAAGATCGCGCCCAGGATGGCCAGGGGCATGGCCACCAGCATGGCGTAAGTCGCGGCCTTGATGGTGCCGTAGGTCAGCGGGGCCAGGCTGAACTTGGGTTCGAAATCGGCATTCGATGCCGAGCTCTGCCAGACGTAGTCGGGCTGCTCATAACTCTCGTACCAGACCTTGCTCCACAGGCTGCTGAAGGAGACTTCCGGGTAGTGGTTGTCGACCGCTGCGGTGTAGACGCGGCCCGCTTCGTCTTGCGCCAGATAGCCGTTGCCGCGCGGCGGCACGCCGAGCACGGTCAGGGGCTTGTCGCTCAGTTTCTCGACGAAAAGCAGGCGCTGCGAGGTGGCGAAATAGCTGCCCAGATTGCCGGCGGCATCGCCAACGATGAAGCCCTTGCGGAAGAACTCCGGGGCCAGGGCGGTGACCGCAGCCGGCATGGGCTTGAAGTCACGGATGCGGGTCATGCTGAAGTTGGCGCCTTCGGTGCGCACCAGGAACCACTGGCTCAGCTCGCCCTTGTCGGTGCCGACGATCAGCGAATAGCCGCCGCTCAGCATGGTCAGGGCCGTGACCTTCTGGCCCTTGGCCAGCTCCACGGTCTCCAGCAGCTTGGGCGCGCTCTTGTCGCTGATGTTGTAGCGGGCCAGCTTGGCGTCGCCGTGCAGCACATACAGCTCGCGCTGCTTGGCCTCCACCACCAGCTGGCGGATGCCGGCGGGCGGGTTGGCGATCTCGGAGCTTTGCACCTCGCTCTTGGTTTCGCCGGTCATCGCGTTGTTGCTGATGTTCACGGCGGAAAGCAGCAGGCGGCCGTCTTCCGTGACGGCGGCGATGGTCGAGCCATCGTCCGACTGCTGCATGCCGATCAGCTGGATGGCGCGGCCTTGCGGGTCCAGGGCCAGCGGGGCTTCGCCGACCGGGTAGGCCAGCGCCGGCGTGATCACGCGCTTGTTGTTGGGGAAGCTGACCGAGAAGCTCTGCTTGACCAGCAGCACGCGGCCGTCCGACAGACCGAAGGCCTGCGAGAAGCTGCGGCGTTCGCCGGTTTCGGCGCTGGTGATGCGCACGCCCTCTGGCACAGGCACTTGCACCTGGCCGATGGTCTCGCCCGAGGCGAACTTGAAGAAGGTGATGGCGCCACCGGCGCCCACGCGCGAACCGATTTCGCGCTGCTCTTCACCGGTCAGGGTGAGGGTGGCTTGGGCCGTACCGCCCGGGGTGGCGAACTGGGCGCGGTGATCGATGCCAGGCGGCATGAACAGCGGCACCACCACGCTGACCAGGTAGACGAAGATGGCCGACACGGCGACGATGACGCTGAGGCCGCCGACGGTCATCAACTTCTCGAACAGCTTGTCGGTCAGCAAGCGCCGGCTCATGGCTCGGTCGACGCTGATGGCCGTTTGGGTGGGACTGGCAGTATTCATGGCTTGGAAAAGTTCCGCGCTGATGGTGGTCAAGGGTGGGCAGGACTGGCCTGCTCACCCTTTTTCTCTCAGAGGCTCAAAGAAAGGACTGAGCCAGGTTTTGTATTCAGGACGTTTGCGCCACGCGCAGGGACTTGAAACGCTCCACCCGGTTCAGTGGCTTGCCGCCTTTGACGCTGTCCTTGTTCATCACATAGACCAGGGTTTCGCCCTTGGGGCCGCTGCCGATTTCGGTGAAGCTGTAAGGCACTTCGCCGAAGGCCAGGAAGTCCTTCATGTCCTTCAGGTCGCCGAAGACGTAAAAGCGGTTGCCCTTGAGCACCTCGCCGTAGAACTCGGGCGCGCCGCCGAACTGGCCGCTGAAAGCCTTTTCGCCGAGGCTGGGGCGGTTGGCCTTGACGTCGTCGGCGGTGATGCCGAAGACCAGGGTCGCGCCGCCAGGGCCTTCGCCGATCTTGCTGCGGGTCAGGGTGACTTCGCCGTGGCTCAGGAAGTCCTGGTAGTTCTTCAGGTCACCAAAGGCGTGGACGCGGCCCGATTCGGGCAGCACCACATACAGTTCCTTGATCTGCTCGGGGGCCGGAGCGGCGACCGGAGCCACCACAGCGGCCGGAGCGGGCGCGGCAGCCACCACCGGAGCGGGGGCAGGGGCCGGAGCAG
>JAIXSD010000043.1 GCA_027484885.1 Rubrivivax sp. | reverse complement strand
GGTCCCCCGGTCTGCGGGTGGGCGGCCCCTGGGCGGCCTGGCGCGTGGCGCCCAGAATCGATGCGACGCCTTTGTCATCCTCAGCCGTACGGAGCCAACGCATCGCCATGGGCAGCGAAATCAGAACCGCCAGACGTATCTGGTCCTTTGTGTCCGGCGCCTTGCTCTATCTCAGCGCTCTGGGCCTGGCACACAGCCTCGCTGGCCAACGCTGGCCTTTGAGCTTGCAGAATCTGATGGGTGGCCCGGGCAGCTGGACGGCCCAGCTGCTGCAGGCCTTGCTGATCGCCAGCCTGCTCTACGCCATGGCCTGGGTCTGGGCCTTTTTCACCGTGCGGCCCCAGCGCGGCCACAGCCGCCACCCGACCACGGCCTGGTGCCTCGGGGGCATGAGCCTGGCCTGGCTGCTGGCCTTGCTGGCCGGCGTGGTCGAAGTCAGCAGCCGGGCCGGTGGCTACCAGCCCTCGCTGACCGGCCTGCTGCTCTCGTCCACCGTGCCGCCGCTCTGGGGTTCGCTCAACGGCGTGGCGGTGCTGCTGGCCATCATCTCGGCCGGCCGCTGGTCGGCGCGGTTGCGGCGGCAGCGCAAGGCGCGGCAGTCTCAGCTGAATTCGCAGCTGAGCTCCCAGCTGGATTCAGACCTGGACTCCGATCTCGATGCCGAGTTGGACTCGCGCCTGGCGCCAGCTCCGGCGCGACAGGCGGCCTGAGCCCGCACCGCACCCAAAGCCGCTGCAGCGGCACGCCTGTGTTCTGATCACGGCCGCGATGCCGACCGATTTTTTACCTGAAGCCTCCCCGCCCCCGGCCAGGCGCACGCGCTGCCCGCGCTGCGAGCTGCCCAGCCCGAGCTGCCTGTGCCGCTGGGCGCAGTCCATCGACAACCCGATCGACCTGCTGATCCTGCAGCACCCGCAAGAACAACAGCAGGCCAAGGGCT
Organism: Rubrivivax sp.; assembly: GCA_027484885.1. GTDB lineage: Bacteria > Pseudomonadota > Gammaproteobacteria > Burkholderiales > Burkholderiaceae_C > Paucibacter_A. The sequence continues at coordinate 2,687 of JAIXSD010000043.1, read as the reverse complement.
CGGCGCGCCTCTTGCGCTTGAGCCTGGCCCGCTGCCACCTGTGGGTGGGCGAGCAATTCGACCCGGCCGCGCTGCAGTCGGCCCTGCAGCAAGATGGGCGGCGCCCCTTGCTGCTCTACCCGGCCACGCCCGGCCAGACCCCGCCGAAGTTTGAGCCTGCGGCGAATGACGAGCGGCCGCTGCGCCTGGTCGTGATCGACGCCACCTGGCGCAAGAGCCGCAAGATGCTCTGGCTCAACCCGGTCCTGCAAGCCCTGCCCCGGCTGGCCCTGCAAGACCCGCCGCCTTCGCGCTATGCCGCACTTCGCAAGGCCGAGCGGGCCGAGCAGCGCTCGACGCTGGAGGCGGCCGTGCTGGGCTTGCAAACACTGGAAGCCTGCCCTGAGCGTTACGAGCCGCTGCTGCAGGCCTTCAGCGCCTGGCTGGAGGATCGACAGGCGCGCGTGCAACAGCCCCAGCCCTCAATGCGCCTGCGTTAGGGCGCGGGCAATGCGGTGGCGCGCCACCGTGGTCTTGGGCACCTTGATGCTGAACCAGCTACGCACGTCCTGCTCCAGGCCGATGCCGTGCATGTAGTTGTAGATGGCTTTTTTGAGCGCCTGGCCCAAGACATCGTGATCGACGCCCGTGGGGTCGACAAAGCCGACATCGTTTTTGGCGAAAGGGCTGGGCGGCAGGGGCAGCAGCTGCACGCCGAAGTCTTCTGGCTTCTGGCCCACGGGCGAATGCACAGTGCAGGCAAAGCGGTGGAAGAAGCCGCTCTGGATGCAGCCGTTTTCAAACAGCTGGCGCACGTACTCGAGCGCATCGACCGTGTCCTGCACGGTCTGGGTCGGGAAGCCATACATCAGGTAGGCATGAACCAGGATGCCGGCGTCGGTGAAGGCCTTGGTCACGCGCGCAACCTGGTCGACCGAGACACCTTTCTTCATCAGGTTCAGCAAGCGGTCGGAGGCGACTTCCAGCCCGCCCGAGATGGCGATGCAGCCGCTGTCGGCGAGTTGCTGGCAGAGCTCGGGGCTGAAGGATTTCTCGAAGCGGATATTGCCCCACCAAGAGATGCCCAGCTGGCGCGCCTGCAGCTCGGCGGCCAGGGCCTTCAAGGCCTTGGGCGGCGCAGCTTCGTCGACGAAGTGGAAGCCGGTCTGGCCGGTCTCGGCGACGATGGCCTCGATGCGATCGACCAAGGTCGCGGCCGAAGCGCCTTCGTAGCGCGAGATGTAGTCGAGGCTGACATCGCAGAAGCTGCACTTCTTCCAGTAGCAGCCATGGGCCACGGTCAGCTTGTTCCAGCGCCCATCAGACCAGAGCCGGTTCATGGGGTTGAGCATGTCCAGCAAGGACAGATAGCGGTCCAGCGGCAGCCCGTCCCAGGTCGGCGTGCCCACCTCGGCGAAGGCGATGTCGGGCTCGACGAAGTTGATGTAGCGGACCTGGCCGTCTTCGCGCACAAAGGTGCGCACCAGGCGCTGGCGCGAGCGGCGGCCTTGCAGATGCTCCAGCAGCGCCAGCAGGGGGCGCTCGCCGGCGTCCAGGGTCAGGTAGTCGAAGTAATCGAACACGCGCGGCTCGCTGAGCTCGCGCAGCTCGGTGTTGACGAAGCCACCGCCCAGGGCCAGCACCACGCCGGGGTGCTCGGCCTTGATCGCCTGGGCGATGCGGAAGGCCGCGTAGACCGCCCCCGGAAAGGGCACCGAGATCAGCACCAGCTGCGGCTGATGCTTGGCCACCGCGGCCAGCGCCAGCGAGCGCAAGGTGTCATCGACCAGATTCAAGGGCGCGGCCAAAGCCTCAGCCAGCGGGTCGAAGGTGGGCTGGCTGGTGGCCAGGGATTCGGCATAGCGGACGAACTCGAAGCGCGGGTCCACCGCCTCACGCAGCACATCGGCCAGGTCGTTCAGGTAGAGCGTGGCCAGGTGGCGGGCCCGGTCCTGCAAGCCCAGGGCGCCAAAGGCCCAGGCCAGCGGGTCACCGCCTTCCTCGTCAACATAGACATCCAGCGAGTCAAAGCGCGGGCCTTCGGGCAGGAAAGCGCGGCTGTTGATGCGGTGCGCCAGAGTCGGGTCGCGCCCCTGCAGGAACGCAATGGTCGGCGTGATGGTCGATAAATAACGGTCAAAGTAGACGTCAAAGCCCTGGACCATGGGCGTGCGCTGCTCGGGCGCCAGCGCCTGGATGCGCTCGCGCAGGGCCAGCAAGCCGGCGCGAGAGAACAGCTGCAGCATCAGGGCCAGGGCCAGGTCCTCCTGCACCGCATCGATCTGGCGCGAGCGCAGAAAGCCGGTCAGATAGGCCGTGGACGGATACGGCGTGTTCAGCTGCGTCATCGGCGGGATGATCGACAGCACGCGGAAGCTGGAGGGCGAGAGGGGGGGCGTCGAGGACATGAAGGCGGGGCCGGCAGGGTGCACCATTTTGCCAGCCGGGCCTCCCGCCCGTGCGCTCAGGGGATCACAGGCACAACAAGCAGTACAGGATCAAGGGCTGCTTGCCAAGGTGCATTGCTGGCTGGGCTGGGCAGGGCAGGGACCGCGCCAGCGCAGGGCCGTGGCCGTGGCCGGCGGCAAGGGGGCGCTGAGGTTTTGCACTTCGGCCTTGCTGGGCTTGAAGCTGGCCAGCGTGACCCAGCTGCCGGCAGCGCCGATCTGGTACTCCAAGCTATAGCTCGCCGCCGGGCGCAGGGCACG
>JAIXSD010000077.1 GCA_027484885.1 Rubrivivax sp. | reverse complement strand
CTTGCAAGACTGCGACGTCCTCGACCAAGAGGACCCCTTGCGCGAGCTGCGCCAGCAGTTCGACCTGCCGCCCGGCGTCATCTACCTGGACGGCAATTCCCTGGGCGTGCTGCCGCGCGCCACCCTGGGCCGCGTGCAGGAGGTGATCCAGCGCGAATGGGGCCAGGACCTGATCAAGAGCTGGAACACCGCCGGCTGGATGGACCTGCCCGGCAAGATCGGCGACAAGATCGCCCGCCTGGTGGGCGCCGGCCCGGGCGAGCTGGTGGTGGCCGACTCGACCTCGCTGAACCTCTACAAAGTGCTGTCCGCTGCCTTGCGCATCGCACAAGCGGATGCCCCGGCGCGCAAGGTCATCGTCTCCGAACGCAGCAACTTCCCGACCGATCTCTACATCGCCGAAAGCCTGGCCCGCCAGCATGGCGCGCGCCTGCGCCTGGTGGACAGCGTGGATGAGATCGCCGCCACGCTGAACGCCGATCTGGCGGTATTGATGATCACCGAGGTCAACTACCGCACCGGCTACAAGCACGATATGAAGGCCCTGAGCGCTGCCGCCCACGCGGCCGGCGCCCTGGTGATCTGGGACCTGGCCCACTCGGCCGGCGCCGTGCCGGTGGATCTGAAGGGCGCGGATGCCGACTTCGCCGTCGGCTGCGGCTACAAATACCTGAACGGCGGCCCCGGCGCACCGGCTTTTGTCTGGGCCCACCCGCGCCATGCCGACCGCTTCTGGCAGCCGCTCTCGGGCTGGCTGGGCCATGCCGCACCCTTCCAGTTCACGCCGGACTACCAGCCCGCCCCCGGCATCAAGCGCTACATCTGCGGCACGCCGGCCATGCTGTCCACCGCGGCGCTGGAATGCGGGGTCGACACGGTGCTGGCGGCCGAGAGCCTGGGCGGCATGGCCGCGCTGCGCAAGAAGAGCATCGCGCTGACCGAACTCTTCATCGAGCTGGCCGAGGAACGCTGCGGCGCCCTGGGTGTGCGCCTGGCCTCGCCCCGCAATCCTGAGCAGCGCGGCAGCCAGGTCTGCCTGAGCCTGGCTGCGCCGCTGCAGCATGCCGGCTATGCGGTGATCCAGGCCCTGATCGCCCGCGGCGTGATCGGCGACTTCCGCGCCGGTGACCCGGCCCGCCTCGACGAGGTCCCCCACATCCTGCGCTTCGGCTTCACGCCGCTCTACATCGGCTTTGCGGACGTCTATGCCGCCGTGGAACATCTCTACCAGGTGCTCCAAACCGAAGAGTGGCAGCGCCCCGAATTCGCACGCCAGGGAGCGGTGACATGAGTTGCCCGCACCACGAAGGCCAAGGCGGCCGAGCCGAACAGATCGTCAAGGACGAGGGTGCGCAGCTCGACTTCTCCAAGGACATGAGCTACGGGGACTACCTGCATCTGGACCAGATCCTCAGCGCCCAGCATCCGCTCTCGCCCGAGCACAACGAGATGCTCTTCATCGTCCAGCACCAGACCTCGGAGCTGTGGATGAAGCTGATGCTGCATGAGATGCAAGCGGCCGTGGCCTGCGTGGCGGCCGATCGCCTGCCCGAGGCCTTCAAGATGCTGGCCCGGGTGTCCAAGATCATGGAGCAGCTGGTCCATGCCTGGGACGTGCTGGCCACCATGACGCCGCCCGAGTACACGGCCATCCGCCCCTACCTCTCGAACAGCAGCGGTTTCCAGAGCGCGCAGTACCGCCGCATCGAGTTCATGCTGGGCAACAAGAACGCGGCCATGCTCAAGCCCCACGCCCACCGGCCCGATCTGCTGGCCGAGGTGGAGGCGGCCTGGCGCGCACCCTCGCTCTACGACGAGGCGATCCGCCTGATGCAGCGCCGCGGCATTGCCGTGCCGGCCGAGGCGCTGGCGCGCGACTGGACCCAGCCCTATGCCGCCAGCGAAGGTGTCAAGGCCGCCTGGCTGGAGGTCTACCGCAGCCCCGAGCAGCACTGGGATCTGTACCAGATGGGTGAGGAACTGGTCGACCTGGAGGACGCCTTCCGGCTCTGGCGCTTCCGCCATGTCACCACGGTCGAGCGGGTGATCGGCTTCAAGCGCGGCACCGGCGGCACCTCGGGCGTGTCCTATCTGCGCAAGATGCTGGACACGGTGCTCTTCCCCGAGCTCTGGGCGCTGCGCACCGAGCTCTGAGCCCGCCAGCACAGCCTCAAACTGCAGGACAAGGCGGTACAAACTGCCAATTCCTACGGTTTGCGCCCCATCGCTTTGCTATACAGTCGGCTGCGACGGCCGCCCGTGGGAGCACCGGGTCCAGATCGGACCCCTGATCGTGCCAGGAAGCGTGCCGCACACAGGGGTCCTTGTCATGCGCAGTTTGATGTGGATTCCGGGCCGGTCGACGCTTGCCGTGACCCGTCTGGGATGTGTTGCCCTTCTCAGCTTCATCGCGGCCAGCTTGGCCCCGGCCCAAGCCGGCGAGGTGCTCAAACGCGTGCAGCGCGAACAGCAGCTCAAGGTCTGCATCTGGCCCGGCTACTACGGCGTCACCTTCCGCAGCCCGCGCACCGGCGAGCTGCAGGGCATCGACATCGATCTGTCCGCCGCCCTGGCCCAGGATCTGGGCGTCAAGCTCCAGCATGTCGAGTCCTCATTTCCCAAGCTGATCGAAGACCTGAGCAGCGATCGCTGCGATGTGGCCATGTTCGCCATCGGCATGACGGCAGAGCGCCAGCAGCATCTGCGCTTCAGCAGCCCCTATCTGCAGAGCGACATCTACGGCATCACCACCCGCAGCAGCCGCAGCATCCGCGCCTGGTCAGACATCGACAAGCCCGGCATCAAGGTCGCCGTGCAGGCCGGCACCTTCATGGAGCCGGTGGTCACCGCCTGGCTCAAGCAGGCCCAGGTGGTGGTGATCCGCCCGCCGCAAACCCGCGAGCAGGAGCTGGAGGCCGGCCGCGTGGACATCTTCATGACCGACTACCCCTACAGCCGCCGCCTGCTCGACAACGCCGACTGGGCACGCCTGGTGTCCTCGCCCACGCCGTTTTCCGTGCTGCCTTATGCCTACGCTGTCAAGCCCGGCGATGAGGAATGGCTGACCCGGCTCAACAACTTTGTGGCCGCCATCAAGAAAGACGGCCGCCTGGTCGCTGCTGCCAAGAAACACGGCCTGAGCGAGATCCTGCTGCCACGCTGAGGCGTCGCTCGATGCGAGATCAAGCCCCCGGCTCGAAGCGGCCGCCCGAACAACTGCCCGCCTGGGTCCACGGCGGCATGGCGATCTGGGGCACGGTGGTGCTCAGCCTGGCCCTGGTGCTGCTGGCCGCTGGTTTTTTGTGGCTGGAGTACCGCCAGAACCGCCAGACCGAAACCGAGCACTGCGCCCTCTACGCCCGCACGCTGGAGGCGCAGACCAACCAGACCCTGGGCACCGCCAGCCTGGCCCTGCAAGGCCTGGCCCGCAGCCTGGGCGCCAGCGATTCGCCCAGCCCCGGCGGCGCGGCCACCAGCCGCCTGCTCAGCCAGACCCTGCCCGGCCTGCCCTTTGTGCGCAGCTTCTCCCTGCTGGACGAAAGCGGCCGCGTCATCGCCAGCAGCAACCCCGCCAACTTGGATCTGCAGCTGGATCTGCGAGGACTGCTACCCTCACCCGAGCACAGCCATGGCCAGGCCCAGCTGGGCGAGGTGCTCCGGGGCCGCGACCTGAATGAGCTGCACCTCAGCCGGGCGAACGCCCCGAGCGCCGCCACGGCGGGCCCGTCAGCGACCTACCTGGTGCCGATGACGCTGAACCTGGTGGGCAACCGCGCGCCCTTGCACCTGGTGGCCGCCCTGAACCCCGACTACTTCGCCAACCTCTTCGAGCGCCAGCTGGGCAGCGGCCAGCACCAGGCAGCGCTGCTGAACCTGCAAGGCCAGCTGATCGCCAGCCGAACCCCGGCTTCGCTGGAGCCGGGCAGCCGGTTGAGCACGCACACGGTGTTCCGCCACTTTCTGCCCGGGCGCGAGCGCGCCAACTACCGCAGCGAGCAAGGCCTGGACCAGCAGCCGGCCCTGGGCGCTTTCGAACTGGCCCGCGACCACCCTTGGGTGGTGGTGGTGGAGCTGCCCAGCCGCCTGCTGATGGCCCAGCTCGGCCAAAGCGCCCAGGTGGTCGGCCTGAGCCTGGCGGGCGGCCTGGCCTTGATGGCAGCGCTGGGCGCCATGGCCTGGCGCGCGCTGGGCGCCTACGACCTGGCGCGCCGCGAGCTGCAGACCGCGCACCGCCATCTGGCCGCCAAGGAACGCGAGCAAGGCCTGCTAATCCACAACGTGCAGGAGCTGATGTTCCGCACCGATCCCGACGGCCAGCTGCAGTTTGTCAACCATGACGACTTTCTGGGCGGCAAAGACCAGGACCCGGTCTTGGGCCGCCGCTTTGCAGACCTGATCGACCCGCGCGACCAGGTCCGTGCACGCAGCCTCTTCCACACCGGCAGCGGCTTTCTCAACCTGCCCATCGCCCTGCGCCTGCTGCCCCAGCAGGGCCGACAGCGGGTGCTGGAAGTGACCGTCACACCGGTGCGGCAAGACAACGGCCAGATCCGCGGCTTCGTCGGCTTTGCCATCGATGTGACCGAGCGCGAGGACGCCCGCCAGCGCCTGCAGGCGCAGCTGGATTTCACCGCACGCCTGATCGACGTCTGCCCCATCCCCATCTTTGCCAAGGACCAGCAGCTGCGCTTCGTCATGGTCAACCAGGCCTGGAGCGAGATGTCGGGCGTGGACAAAAACCTGGCCCTGGGCCGCAAGCTCAGCGAGCTGCGCCCGGCCAGCGCCGCACAAAAGCCAGAGGAGCTGGACGCACGCCTGCTGCGCGAAGGCGGCAGCGAGCAGCTGGAGATCCACGAGCGTGGCCGCGACTACCTGACCCACCGCACCGTCTTCACCGATGCCCAGGGCCGCACCGCCGGCGTGCTGGGCAGCGCGATTGATGTGAGCCGCTTTGTCGAGGCCGAGCGCCAGATCCGCGAGGCGCGCGACGCGGCCGAGCGCACCAACAAGATGAAGACCGAGTTCGTCGCCAATATGAGCCACGAGCTGCGCACGCCGCTGCAAAGCATCATCGGTTTCTCCGAGCTGGGCCTGAACCGCAGCGGCGAGCAGCCCAAGCTCCAGGACATGTTCGCCCGCATCCACACCGCCGGCCAGCGCATGCAGGACCTGGTCGACCCGCTGCTCGATCTCTCGCATGTCGAAGGCACGCTGGGCCAGCTCAAGCTCGAAACCCAGGACCTGCGCCCCCTGCTGCAAGAGCTGCACAGCGAGATGCAGGCCCTGGCCCTGCCGCGCGAGATCTTGCTGAGCCTGCAACTGCCACCCGATCAGCCCTTGATGGCCGCCATCAACCCGCCCCGCCTGCAGCAGGCACTGCGCAATGTGCTGGAGAACGCCCTGCGCTACGCCCCCAGCGGCAGCAGCGTGGACGTGCAGGTGCGGCGGGAACCGGCCGGTCTGTGCATCGCCGTTCATGACCAGGGGCCTGGCATTCCGGAGGCCGAGCTGGAGTCGGT
>JAIXSD010000281.1 GCA_027484885.1 Rubrivivax sp. | reverse complement strand
TTGCCGCCGGGCACATAGATGCCCACGCGGTCCAGCGGCGTGACCTTCTGGCCCAGCAGGCTGCCGTCTTCGTCACGGTAGCTCCAGCTCTCGCCACAGGCGGCTTTCTGGCGCTCGTGATAGCTGCGCACACGGGCGGCGGCGGCCTCCAGGGCGCTGCGCTGGGCCGGGCTGATGGCCTCGAAGGCGGCCTTCAGCTCCTCGCGGCTCAGCTCCAGCTCGCCCACGCTGGCGGCCTGCAGGCGGTCGAAACGGGCGGTGTACTCCAGCACGGCGGCATCGCCGCGCGCGCGCACATCGGCCAGGATCTCGGCCACCCGGCCCTCGATGGCGGCGTCGGCCTCGGCCGACCAGTGCAGCACGCGCTGGAACTCGGCTTCGAAATCGGCGCTGGCGGTGTTCAGTTGACGAAGTTGCAGGGGCATGGCGTTCTCACTTCGCAGCAGTCGACGGGATGGCAGAAGCAAAGGCGTCGATCATGCGACGCAGGGGCTCGCGCTTGAGCTTGAGCGCGGCCTGGTTGACCACCAGGCGGGAGGAGATGTCCATGATCTGCTCGACCTCTACCAGGCGGTTGGCCTTGAGCGTGTTGCCGGTGGAGACCAGGTCGACAATGGCATCGGCCAGGCCGGTCAGCGGCGCCAGCTCCATGGATCCGTAGAGCTTGATCAGGTCCACGTGCACGCCCTTGTCGGCAAAGTGCTGACGGGCAATTTCCGTGTACTTGGTGGCCACGCGGATGCGCGAGCCTTGCTTGACGGCACGGGCGTAGTCGAAGTCATCGCGCACCGCCACGCTCATGCGGCAGCGGGCGATGTTCAGGTCCAGCGGCTGGTACATGCCGGCGGCGTTGCCGCCCAGGGCATGGTTGTGCTCGATCAGCACATCGCGGCCGGCCACGCCGAGATCGGCGCCGCCGTACTGCACATAGGTGGGCACATCGCTGGCGCGCACCAGCACCACCTGCACCTCGGGGCTGTTGGTGGCCAAGATCAGCTTGCGCGATTTCTCCGGGTCCTCCAGCACGGTGATGCCGGCGGCCTGCAGCAGCGGCAGGGTTTCTTCGAAGATACGGCCTTTGGAGAGTGCCAGGGTGATCATCATGGGCGTCGGTCCTTGGTGGGTCTGAATCTGGGGATTCAGCGGACGGCCGTGAGAGTCACCTGGGTGGGGCGTCTCACCGCCACCCGCATCTCAATCCAGAAGATTTGTTGCGGATGCCGGTTCAGGCGTGATGGTGCTGCGATGCCGCCGGCGTGGCGGCATGCTCGGCCGGGGTGTGGGTCTTCATGGACAGCGCGTGGATCTGCTCGCGCATGCGCTCACCCAGGGCCGCGTACACGCGCTGGTGACGGCGGATGCGGCTCAGTCCCTCGAACTCCGAGGACACGATGGTGGCGAAGAAATGCCGCCCGTCGCCTTCGACGTGCAGATGCTCGCAGATCAGGCCTGCGGCGATGTATTGCTGGACTTCAGCGGGTGTTGGGTCGGCCATAAGCCCTCGATTCTAGTTTCAAGCGCGGCTTGAGTCGTTTCAGAGCCGTTTCAGGAGCGGATCTTGTAGCCGCGGCGCAGCAGCTCCAGCGCCAGGCTGGCCACCGCCGCAAAGCTGCCGCCCACCACCGCCAGGCTCAGCCAGGGCGAGGCATCGCTGACACCAAAGAAGCCGTGGCGGAAGCCATCGATCATGTAGAAAAACGGGTTCAGGTGGCTGACGCCCTGCCAGAAGCTGGGCAGCGAATGCACCGAATAGAACACGCCCGAGAGGAAGGTCATGGGCATGATGATGAAGTTCTGGAAGCCGGCCAGCTGATCGAACTTCTCGGCCCAGAGCCCGGCGATCAGGCCCAGCGTGCCCATCATGCCGGCGCCCAGCAGGGCGAAGGCGGCAATCCACAGCGGGTTGGACACGCCCGGCGGCGCAAACCAGAAGGTCACCAGCAGCACGCCCAGGCCCACGACCATGCCGCGCACCATCGACGCGCCCACATAGGCCACGAACCAGGCCCAGTGCGACAGCGGCGTCACCAGCAGGAAGACCAGGTTGCCGGTCACCTTGCTCTGGATCAGGCTGGAGGACGAGTTGGCAAACGAGTTCTGCAACACACTCATCATCACCAGACCCGGGATCAGAAAGCTGGTGTAGCCGACCGTGCCGTAGACCTTGACGTGATCTTCCAGCACATGGCCGAAGACCAGCAGGTAGAGCACGGCTGTGAGCACCGGCGCGGCCACGGTCTGGAAGCTGACCTTCCAAAAGCGCAGCACCTCTTTATAGAACAGCGTGCCGGCGCCCTTCAATTGAATACCACCGCCGCCGCCACTCATGCTGCGCTCCCTTCTTGTTGCATGATTTCCAGGAACACGTCTTCGAGGTCGGCCCGGCCGATCTCCAGGTCTTCGATCGGGCATTGCGCTGCGCGCAGCGTGGCCAGCACGGCTTCGACTTCGGCCGCGTCATGGGCCTTGATCTGCACGATGCGGCCGGTGATGCGGGCCTGCTCTTGCAGCGAAGCCGGCAAGGCGGCATCTGTCTTGAAGCGCAGCATGGTGGAGGCGCGGCCCTTGAGCAGGTCCGAGGTGCGGTCCAGCGCCACGATGCGGCCCAGCTTGAGCATGGCCAGGCGGCCGCACAAGGCTTCCGCCTCTTCCAGGTAATGGGTGGTCAGCAGCACCGTGTGGCCTTCGCGGTTGAGGCGGGCGATGAACTGCCACAGGGTCTGGCGCAGTTCCACGTCAACGCCAGCGGTGGGCTCATCGAGCACGATCACCGGCGGCCGGTGCACGAGCGCCTGAGCCACCAGCACGCGCCGCTTCATGCCGCCCGAGAGCTGGCGCATGTTCGCGTGGGCCTTGTCGGCCAGGCCCAGGTTTTCCAGCAGCTCGTCGATCCAGGCCTCGTTGTTGCGCACACCGAAATAGCCGCTCTGGATCTTGAGCGCCTCGCGCACGCTGAAGAAGGGGTCGAAGACCAGCTCCTGCGGCACGATGCCCAGGGCCTGGCGGGCCGCGGCGTAGTCCGTCACCACGTCATGGCCCATGACCTTGACGCTGCCGCCGCTGGCCTGAGCCAGGCCGGCCAGGATGCTGATCAAGCTAGTCTTGCCGGCGCCGTTGGGGCCCAGCAGGCCGAAGAACTCGCCCTGGGCGATATCAAACGACACCCCGTCCAGCGCGCGGACCTGGCCGCCGCGGTAGGTCTTGGAGACCTTCTGAAATGAAATGGCGGGCACCGAGGGCCCGCCATGTGACGACGCTGTGGAAGCTGTTGGCTGCATCTCAGCATTGTAGGAAGCAAGACCCGCCCCCGCTGGCCCAGGGTTTTCAGCAGGCAAACGGTGCCATTTGTAGCCAAACTCTAGAGTGGCCCCGCAGCTTGATGCCAGAATCGGCCCCAGCAGGAGACAACCCATACATGGCCACCAAAAAGCCGCCACGCCGGACCGCCGAGCGCATTCTCGAAGTCACGCTGGACCTGTTCAACCGCTTTGGTGAGCCCAATGTCTCAACCACGCTGATCTCCGCCGAGCTGGGCATCAGCCCGGGCAATCTCTACTACCACTACCCAGCCAAAGACGAGCTGATCAACGCGCTCTTCAACCGCTACGAGCGGGAGCTGGGCGACCTGCTGGTGGCGGCCGAGAACGTGCGCAATGTCGAAGATGCCTGGCTGTTCTTCCACATGCTCTACGAGCTGATCTGGAAGCACCGCTTTCTCTACCGCGATCTCAACGATCTGCTGTCCAAGAACCGCCGCCTGGAGATGCATTTCCAGAACGTGCTGACGCAGAAGAACCAGGCCATGCGCGCAGTGCTGGCCGGCTTGCAAAAAGGCGGCGCGCTGGAGATGGCGCTGCGCGAGGCCGGGCCGACCGCCAACTCCATGGTCGTGCTGCTCAGCTACTGGCTCAGTTTCGAATACGTGCGCGACCCGCGCCACGCCCTGGAGCCCGAGCAGGCCGGCGCCGCCCTGATGCGCGGCGCCTTCCATGTGCTGAGCCTGTTGCTGCCCTATCTGGAGCCGGCCTCCAAGGACCACCTCTTCGCCCTTGCCAACCAGTACCAAACCTGAAGGACGCCGCACCATGGCCAAGTGGACCGCTTTCCCGCACGACAACAGCGCTTTCCAGTACAGCGCCGCCAGCCTGAAGAAGCACTGGGCCCGCCTGCACGCCGGCGACGCCGAGCCCTGGCCCGAGGACGCGGCCGTGGTCGAGGCCTGGATCCATTTCCACGCGGGCAACTTCCAGAAAGCCTGCGAGGCCGGCCTGGCCGCTGGCGGCGCCGGCATCACCGTGGCCAACAAGGCCCAGGCCATCTACGCCAACTACCTGGAAAAGAAAGAGAAGACCAAGCTCGAGATGTTCCTGGAAGTGGCCGAGCGCGCCGACGCCCAGCAGCAGGAAGAGCCCAAGAACCCCGCCGCCTACTACTGGCAGGCTTATGCCATCGGCCGCTACGGCCAGGGCATCAGCGTGGCCAAGGCCCTGGCCCAAGGCCTGGGCAGCAAGGTCAAGAACGCTCTCGAGAAAACCATCGAGCTGGCGCCCAAGCACGCCGACGCCCACATCGCCCTGGGCGCCTTCCATGCCGAGGTGATCGACAAGGTCGGCAAGCTGCTGGGCAAGACCCAGGGCGCCGACACCGCCACCGGCCTGAAGATGTTCGAGCAGGCGATCAAGCTCAACCCCAGCAGCGCGATCGCCATGATTGAGCGGGCCAATGGCCTGGTCATGCTGGAGGGCGACAAGCGCATGAAGGAGGCCGAAAGCCTCTATGCCGATGCCGCCGCCTGCGAGCCCATGGACGCCATGGAATGCCTGGACGTCGAAATGGCGCGAGAAGAGCTGGAAGACTGATCGGCTGTGTGACAGAGCTCGAAAACGAGGCGGCCAAAGCCCAGAAAAGCGTGCACAAACGCACGTTTTCAATTGGATGGAAAGCCGCCTCCCCCCGCACTCGCGGATGGATTTTCACCAGCAGGCTGGCTAAGCTGTGACACCTGAGGCGGACACCTTCGAGCCAGCCGCTTGACCGAGCCCGCGGACTTCACCTCACCCCGACACGAAAAGGTTGATCCACCATGAAGCGCACCCTGATTGCCCTCGCCCTCGCCCCGCTGGCCGCTGCCTCCTGGGCCCAAACCCCCGAAGCCACCGCCCTGCGCGTGGAATGCGCCGCCAAGTACCAGTCCAGCATCGAGCCGGCACCGGCCGCCGCGGAGTACCAATTCGTCTACCGCAAGGGCGAGTACCGCGGTGAGAAGCAAGGCAACAAGACCATCGGCTGCACCGAGAAGCAGTACAACGCCTACCTGGCCAGCGTGGACCCCACCCGCGTGATGAACGCCTACCCCACCGCCGCCGGCCGCCCCAACATCAAGCCGAACCTGAAGCCCAACCTGGCCGACCAAGTCGACAAGAAGTGATCCAAGCGCCCTGCATGGGGCGCTTGTGATTCAGCAGCAAAGAGCGCGCAGCCCACACGGGGCTTGCGCGCTTTTTTCATGGTGAGCGTCAGTCGGTGATCGGCGCATCCCGGCTTTTGGGCTGGCTCGTGAGGCCCTGCAGCCCGCGCCGCCACCGGGCTCATGGTTCCGGGGTCGGCCCTGGCGGGCCGCCCCCCCTGCGCTGCTCGCGCCTCGGGGCCGGTGCCCATCTCACTTCATTCGCTTCGCTCATTGCGTTCGGACTGGGGCACCGAGTCAGAGCTTGAAGCGCGCGGGTACGCGCGCGCCCCGAGGCGCTGCGCTGCTCGGCCCGGCACAAATCGCCCGGCAGCGGCCCGGACTGCAGGGCGCTTGCATCGCGATCGATGCGCCCTTTCCACGATGGAGCACGCCAGCTCCGGAGGTGGCTCGGCCCGCCGACGGGCGATTTGTGTGCGGCCGAGGGCGCAGCGGAGCGGCTCAGGCGCGTGTACCCACGCGCTTCAAGAACTGACTCGGCGCCACTGTTTGACCACAGTGAGCGCAGCGAACGGAGGGAGATTGGCGCCGCTGAGCCGCGGAGTGAGCAACGAGGGGAGTCGGCTCGAAGAGCCGACCCGCGAACCATGAGCACGGCGGCGGGCCGAGACACCGCAGCGAGCACGAACAATACGGCGGGGATCGCAAGGAACCAATCCCGCCCCTGACTTACAAATCCGCGCCCTCTTCCCCCCAGGGCAGCATCAAGGCCAGCACCAGGAGCTTGTCGAACTCGGGAGCGAACTGCTCGATGATGCCTTCGGGGTCCGGACAAAGCGTGCTGTCGGTGATCAAGCCGAACTGCACGCGGCCGGCGTAGGTCAGGATGCTGACGCCCACGCCGATGTCGCCAGACTGCGGCACCCAGAACATCACACGCTCCACGGTCGAGCCGCAGAAATGCAAAGACTCCGCCGGGCCGGGCACATTGGTCATCACCGCCGTCGCCTTCTTGGCGAAGACATTGAGCATGGCCTGCTGCACCGGTTTGATCAGCAAACCGGCCACCGAGAGCAGGCCAAAGGCCAGCACCGGCTGAAAGCTGCCTTTCAGATCCTGCATGCGCGCGCGCACGGCGTAGAGGCGCTCGACCGGGTTCTCGATGCCGATGGGCAGCACCAGCGGCACCAGGCCAAAGCGGTTGCCCAGCTGGTAGGC
>JAIXSD010000148.1 GCA_027484885.1 Rubrivivax sp. | reverse complement strand
GGGACGGGCATGGCGGGGCTCCTGAGGGTTCCGAAGTGGTGGGTGGGAGGTGGCGGTCTGACGAAGCCAATGTAGGCAGCAGCCCTGCGCCGGCATATACGGCGGATGGCGTACATGGCGCCCGCCGCGGCTCGCCCTGTCACACGAAAACCGAGGCCGGTTTGCCCGGTGCGGCGCGGGTGGTCACAATCGCCTGCAGCCTTCCCACCACACCAACACTTGGCCGAACGGAACCCCGCCATGAGCTCCATGCCCCATCTCGACCTGGTCCTGCAACGCGTCATCCCGACTCCGGTCGCCCAGGTCTGGCGCTGCTGGACCGAACCGGCCCTGTTGATGCAGTGGTTCTGCCCCAAGCCCTGGCAGACGGTCGAATGCGAGATTGATCTGCGCCCCGGCGGCATCTTCCGCACCGTGATGCAGTCGCCGGCCGGAGAGCAGCACCCCAATGAAGGTTGCTACCTGGAGCTGGTGCCGAACGAACGCCTGGTCTGGACCGGCGCGCTCAAGGCCGGTTTCCGCCCGGCCGACGCAGCCGCCCATCCCTTTGTCTTCACCGCCGTCATCAGCCTGGCGCCGCATGCCGATGGGGGCACGCTCTACACCGCCACGGTCATGCACAGCGATGAGTCCGGCCGTCAGACCCACGAGGCCATGGGCTTCCATCAGGGCTGGGGCGCAGCCCTGGATCAGCTGGTGGCCGTGGCCGCTGGCCTGTGAGGGAGCGCGAGCCATGGCCACCGATCCCAAACCCCGTCCGCCCGAGCGTCTGAGCCTGACGGGCTCGCAGACCCTGAGCGTCGATCAGGACCTGACCGTCACCATCGGGCGCAAGCTGCGCATCGAGGCGGCCGATTCTCTGGAGCTGGTGGTCGGCAAGGCCCGCCTGCTGCTGAAAAAAGACGGCAGCATCCTGATCCAGGGGGGCCGCGTGCAGATCGAGGCCAGCGGCACGGTCGATGTCAAAGCCGGCACGGATGTGAAGTTGCGCGGCCCCAAGATCACACAGAACTGAGCTCGGGCGCTGGGCTCCCGCCTGTCCCGCACCGGGGCCTCAGCAGCCTTGGCTGGCCTCGCTTAATATGGCGCCGACCCCTCGCCAGGAGCCTCTCATGTCATACCCCATGCCCGCTCAAGAAGCCGAACGCTTGAAGGCCTTGCAGGCATTGGAATTGATGGACAGCGGCCGCGACCCGGCCTTTGACGATCTGGTGCAGCTGGCGGCCGAATGGTGCGGCGTGCCCATGGCCGCCATCAGCCTGATCGACGCCGACCGGCAATGGTTCAAAGCCTGTTTCGGCCTCAATATCAGCGAGACGCCGCGTGAGGAATCCTTCTGCACCCATGCCATCGTGCACCCGCAGGAGTTGCTGCAGGTGCGGGATGCCCGGCTGGACCCGCGCTTTGCCGACAACCCGCTGGTGACGGGCGCGCCCCATGTGCGTTTTTATGCCGGGGCGCCTCTGCTGACGACCGAGGGCCATGCTCTGGGCGCGCTCTGCGTCATCGACAGCCAGCCGCGCGAGCTGACGGCCTCGCAAGTCCATGCGCTCGAGGTGCTGGCGCGTCAGGTGGGCCTCTTGATCGAGCTGCGCAGCAAGCGCGCCCGGCTGGAGCAGCAGGAGCGCACCCTGCGCATCAGCGAGGCGCGGCTGCGCGGCGTCACCGACAACGTGCCGGCCGTGATCGCCTACGTCGACAGCCAGCAGCGCGTGCAGTTCTGCAACCGCAAGCTGATTGACTGGTGCGGGCGGCCCGAGGCCGAGGTGCTGGGCCAGACCTTGCAGACGGTGCTGGGCGATGCCGAGTTTGCCCGGCAACGCGAGCATGTGGAAGCCGCGCTGCAAGGTGAGCGCCGCGATTTTGGGCTCTGGGCCCTGGACCCGGAGGACGGGCGCTTTTTCCAGTTCAGCCATGTGCCCGATTGCGTGGAGGGCAGCGGCCCGGTGGCGGGCTTCTTCGTCCTGGCCAGTGATTTGACGGCGATGAAGCAGCTGCAGCTTCAGCTGGCCGAGGAGGCGCGTTTCGACGCCCTGACCGGCCTGCCCAACCGCCGCCACTTCCACGAGCAGCTGGATCAGGGCCTGCTGCGCGCCCAGCGCCACGGCACGCAGCTGGCGCTGGGTTTCCTGGATCTGGACGGCTTCAAGCAGATCAACGACCGCCACGGCCACGCCATCGGCGACGAGGTGCTGCAGGAGTTCGGCCGGCGCCTGCGCCAGAGCCTGCGGCAGACCGACTTTGTCGCGCGCCTGGCTGGCGATGAGTTCACCGTGCTGCTCGAAGACGTGCAGCAGGCCCACGAGCTGGAGCCGCTGGCGAGCAAGATCCTCTCCCACATCCGCCAGCCCTTTGTGCTCAGCAATGGTCTGAGCCTGGCCGTGCGGACCAGCCTGGGTTTGGCCCTGGCCAGCTCGGGCGAGAGCGCGGCGGCGCTGATCGAGCGGGCCGATGCCGCCATGTACCGCGCCAAATCGCAGGGGCGCGACAACTTTGTGCTGGAACTCTGAGCATGCGCCGCCTTGGCGCCGCGACGCTCAGCGTTCAATCGTTGCGGTGAGCGGCGGTGTCGCTGGCGATGTGGCTCAGAAAGTAGCGCACATAGAACGCGCCCATGCCCAGCGTGATGGCAATCACGGCGGCGCTCATCAGGCCAACGTCGGAAGAGAACAGGTCTTTGAACAGGTTCAACATCGAGGACTCCTTGCTGCGGGCACGCTCTATGCCCATGCGGCCATTGGGCGCCTGCCAGCGCCACGCCGCTTTGAGCTGACGCAAATCCTGCGCAGACAGATGGCCGCGCCTCAAGGTCGGCCGTGGTCGGGAACAATGGGGCATGAGCGAAGTGTCTTTTTCTTCTGAGTCACCCGAGTTCTCCGCGCCGCCCCAGCTGAAGGGCTTGCCCGCTGAGCAGATCGCCCATGCCCTGGAGTTGCTGGAGCAGGCCGATCTTTTGGTCGTGGCGGCGGGTGCTGGCATGGGCGTGGATTCGGGCTTGCCGGATTTCCGCGGCCGCGAGGGCTTCTGGCGCGCTTACCCAGCCCTGGCACGGGCTCAGCTGAGCTTTCAGCACATCGCCAACCCACTGGCGTTCGAGCGTCAGCCGCGCCTGGCCTGGGGCTTTTACGGCCACCGCTTGCAGCTCTACCGCCAGACCCAGCCGCACGCGGGCTTCGAGATCCTGCGCCGCTGGGGCGAGCGCTTACCGCTCGGCCTGGCGGTGTTCACCAGCAATGTCGACGGCCAGTTTCAGAAGGCCGGCTACGCGCCCGATCTGCTGCATGAATGCCACGGCTCCATCCACCACCTGCAATGCCTGGCCGGCTGTGGCCAGGCGATCTGGCCGGCCGAGGGCTTCGAACCCGAGGTGGATGCCGAGGCCTGCCTGCTGCTCAACGCCGCGCCGGTCTGCCCGCGCTGCGGCGGCCTGGCCCGGCCCAACATCCTGATGTTCGGCGACTGGAGCTGGCAGGAGGAACGCAGTGCCGAGCAGGGCGAGCGCCTGCAGGCCCTGCTCGCCCGTGCGCGCCGGCCGCTGGTGATCGAGATCGGCGCGGGCAGCGATGTGCCCTCGGTGCGCCACTTCAGCCACCGCCTGATCCAGCAGCACCAGGGCCGCTTGCTGCGCATCAACCCGCGCGAGCCGCAGGTGCCCAGCGGCATGGACCTGGGCCTGGCCCATGGTGCTTTGGCGGTGCTGCAGGCCCTGGACTGGGCGGGCGCCGGGGCTGCTGTCTGAAGCGCCTGCGCCGGGCCGAACCGGCGTTCATGCCCACAAAATCCCGTTTCGTCTGATGGGCTTGGCCGGCTTGGCGGCTTGCGGAAAGAATCAGGCCTCGCTGGCGGGCTGCGGGGCAGACCGGGCCGCTACCTTTCTCTCTCGCTCTTTCACTCGACACAGGGTTCACCATGCCATTTGCCTTGCTTCCTGAGTTCGCGCCCGTCTCGCGGCCTTCGCGTTCCATGATGATGAAGAACGCCGGCCACGGCCTGCGCCGCAGCGTGCAGCTGCTGGCCCTGAGCCTGCCCTTGCTGGCCGCTGCACCGCGCTGGGTGGAGGCGGCCGAACCCGCCGCGGCCGTGGCCGGCCCGGTGCTCAGCCCCAATGCCAATCTGCTCTTGCAAGGCGTGCCGCCGGTGCCTCAGGCCCTGGCCGATGCGGTGGGCCGCTACAACGATTTCCGTGGCCACAGCTTTGTCGACTGGCACCCCAAAAAGCGCGAGATGCTGGTGGCCCACCGCAAGGCCGGCGGCAACACCTCGCAGCTGTTCCGCCTGAGCACGCCCGGCGGCGAGCTGGAGGCGCTGACCGATGCCGCCGATCCGGTGCAGGACGCCAGCTACGAGCCACGCCAGGGTCGCTACATCGTGTTCGCCCGCGCCAGTGGCGGCAACGAGGTGGCTCAGCTCTACCGCCTGGATGCCGCGGGCAAGGATCCGGTGCTGCTGACCGACCCCGACCAGCGCCACGCCTTGAATGGCTGGCTGCACAAGAGCAGCCAGATGCTGGTGACCTCGGTGCCGCTGGACCGCACGGCCCAGGGCGGCAGCCGCGCCCAGGTGATGACCGAGCTCTGGTTGATGGACCCCGAGAAGCCGGCGGCCAAGCGCAAGCTGGCCGAGCTGCCCGGCGGCGGCTGGGGCGTGGGCGCGGTCTCGCGTGACGACAAGCAGCTGGCGCTGAGCGAGTACATCTCGGCCAATGAATCGCGCATCTGGCTGATGAACCTGGCCACGGGTGAAAAGCGCCAGGTCTTGCCCGCGCCGGGCGAGCAGCTGCGCGCCACCCATGCGCCCGGCGCCTTCACGCCCGATGGCAAGAGCTTGCTGCTGCTCAGCAACCGCTTTGGCGAGTTCAATGAGCTGGCCCGTTACCAGCTGGCCGATGGCCGGCTGGAGCGCATCGCCACCGGCGTGCCCTGGGATGTCACCGGCGCCAGCCTGACCGAAGACGGCAAACGCCTGGCCCTGCAGTTCAATATCGACGGCCGCAGCGAGCTGCGCTTCTTCGACGGCCGCAGCTTCAAGCCGCAGCCTTCGCCCAGCCTGCCCAGCGGCAGCATCAGCGCCGCCAGCTTCGACCCCAAGCGCGGCGAGCTGATGTTCAGCCTCAACGGGGCGCAGGGCCCGAACCAGATCTACAGCCTCGACGCCAAGGGCAAGATCGTGCACTGGACCGAGCCCTACGCGCCGCCCGGCATTGACACCCGCCGCTTCGGCGACCAGCAGGTGGTGCGCTGGAAGAGCTTTGATGGCCGCAGCATCTCGGGCCTGCTGAGCCTGCCGCCGGCCGACAAGTTCAGCGGCAAGCGCCCGGTGCTGATCAGCATCCACGGCGGCCCCGAGGGCCAGGCCACGGCCGGCTTCATGGGCCGCAGCAACTACTACCTGCAAGAGCTGGGCGTGGCCATCATCCAGCCCAATGTGCGCGGCTCCAGCGGCTTCGGCAAGACCTTCCTCGACCTGGACAACGGCTACCTGCGCGAAGACTCGGTCAAGGACATCGGCGCCTTGCTGGACTGGATCGCCACCCAGCCCGGGCTCGATGCTTCACGCGTGATGGTCACCGGCGGCAGCTACGGCGGCTATATGAGCCTGGCCGTGGCCAGCCACTATGCGGATCGCATCGTCGGCGCCATCGACATCGTCGGCATCTCGCACTTCGTCACCTTCCTCAACAACACCGAGAGCTACCGCCGCGATCTGCGCCGCGTCGAGTACGGCGACGAGCGCGACCCGGCGATGAAGGCCTTTCTGGACCAGATCTCGCCCCTGACCCACGCGGCCAAGATCAAGAAGCCGCTGTTCGTGGTGCAAGGCAAGAACGACCCGCGCGTGCCCTACACCGAGGCCGAGCAGATCGTCGCCAAGGTGCGCGAGCAGGGCACGCCGGTCTGGTACCTGCGCGCCGAGAACGAAGGCCATGGTTTCGCCCGCAAGGAGAACCAGGACTACCTGCTCTACGCCACCATTTTGTTCATGCAACAGAACCTGCTGGCCAAGCCCTGAAGCACCCGGCTCGCCGGACCGACAAACCGCCCCGAGGGGCGGTTTTTTCTTGCTTGAATCCGAATTGCGCACTTTTGCCGATTTTGCAGATTTGAGTGTGGTGTTGGCGCAGAAGCGCGCCCGCATGGCCGAACTGCACCTTAAAGTGCATCACCGGTCGCGATCTTCTTTGCGACGAATTGGGTGCGTTATGAAGAAGTTGAACAGCATCAAGTCGCGTCTGGTTCTGCTGGCTTTCGTCCTCATGGCCTTGCTGGCCGTGGTGGGTGGCTGGTGCCTCATGAGCATGGGGCGCATGAACGACAGCATGGACACGGTCTACGCTGACCGGGTCGTGCCGCTCAAGCAGCTCAAGCAGGTGTCGGATGCCTACGCCGTCAACATCGTCGACACCACGCACAAGGTGCGCGCCAAACAGCTGGATGCGGCCACCGGGCTCAAGCTGGTGGACGAGGCCCAGCAGCTGGTGCAGCGGCAATGGACGGCCTACACCGCCACCCGCATCGAAGGCAATGAAGCCCGCTTGCTGGCCGAGGCCCAGCCCCTGCGCGGCAAGGCCGACGCCGCCACGCTCAAGCTGCGTGCGCTGCTGCATAGCGGCGATGCGGCCGGTTTGGAACAGTTCGCCACCCAGGAGCTGTATCCCGCCATCGATCCCTTCACCAATGCCGTGTCCGCCCTGGTGGACGAGCAGTTGCTGGTGGCCGAGCAGGAGTACCAGGCCAGCCAGAAGCGTTACCACCAGTCGGTCTGGGTGGTGATGAGCGTGTTCGGTCTGGCCTTGGCGGCTGGCATCGGCTTGGCCTGGCGCATCATTGCTTCCATCATGCGGCCGCTGCGCCAAGCCCTGCGGGTGGCGGCGCAGATCAGCCAGCGCGATTTGAGCGAAACCATCACGGTCGACAGCGACGATGAGATGG
The DNA here is from genome assembly GCA_027484885.1 of Rubrivivax sp. Classification (GTDB taxonomy): domain Bacteria; phylum Pseudomonadota; class Gammaproteobacteria; order Burkholderiales; family Burkholderiaceae_C; genus Paucibacter_A. The sequence continues at coordinate 946 of JAIXSD010000148.1, read as the reverse complement.
GGCAGTTGCTGCAGGCCATGCAGCGCATGCAGAGCCAGCTGTCGCAGACCGTGGAGCAGATTCGCGAGAGCGCCGTGGCGGTGTCCGGCGCTTCAAGCGAGATCTCGCTGGGCAGCCATGACCTCAGCGCCCGCACCGAGCAGCAGGCGGCAGCGCTCGAAGAAACCGCCGCCTCGATGGACGAGATGGCCGCCGCCGTGAAGACCAATGCCGAGACCGCGCAGCAAGCCAATGAGCTGGCCCACCAGGCTTCACGCACGGCCGAGCTCAGTGGCGAGGCGGTGCATCGCGTGGTCAGCACCATGGATCAGATCAACGGCAGCTCAAAGAAGATCGCCGACATCATTGGGGTGATCGATGGCATTGCCTTCCAGACCAACATCCTGGCCCTCAATGCCGCCGTGGAAGCCGCACGCGCTGGCGAGCAAGGCCGCGGCTTCGCCGTGGTGGCCGGCGAGGTGCGCATCCTGGCCCAGCGCAGCGCCCAGGCCGCTCGCGAGATCAAGGCCCTGATCGGCGACAGCGTCAGCAAGGTCGAAAGCGGCTCTCAGGTGGCCGCCGAGGCGGGCCGAACCATGGAATCGCTGGTGGGCCAGGTGCGCCATGTCACCGCCTTGCTGGGTGAGATTTCCACCGCCACGCGCGAGCAAAGCGCGGGCATCACCCAGGTCAACACCGCCGTGTCCCAGCTGGACCACAACACCCAGCAAAACGCTGCCTTGGTGGAGGAATCCGCCGCGGCCTCGGAAAGCCTCAAGCAACAGGCCCAACAGCTGGAAGCCATCGTCGGGTCCTTCCGTTTGCAATCTTCTTCATGATGGAGCGGGTGACTTCTGAAAGTTGGCACGGAAGCTGCATTAGCTCTTTCAACTTCAGTTGTCTCCTCCACCGCCCCTGGGTGGATTCCAGCCTCAGGCCTTGTGCCTGGGGCTTTTTTTTGAGCAGG
>JAIXSD010000458.1 GCA_027484885.1 Rubrivivax sp. | reverse complement strand
CTGGTCAGCATGCAGACGGTGGCATAGCGGCTTTGGGCCGATTTGGACAGGCCTTCGTTGCTGCAGCTGTTGGTGTTGGGGCGCGGGTTGGGGTTGGGCACCGGCACGGGCACCGGGTCGGGGCGGTAATGGTCGCCATCGCCGCCACCACCACCGCAGGCGGTCAAGGTCACCAGGGTGGCCACGGCGGCCAGGCGCAAAACAAAAGAGCGCATGAGGCAAGACTCCTGAACAAGGAGTCTGCTCAACGCGCTCAGGTGCAGCGCCGCCGACGGCGCTGACAACTGATTACCCTTGCGGGTGAAAGTCAGCTCATTTGAGCTGTGTGGCCCAGTAAAGCAGCACTTCGGTGGCCGTCATGTCGGCACCGCTGTAAAGCTGGGGCTCGGCATTGATGGCGTCCACCGTCTCCTTGCCCGAGATGATGCGGCCGAAAACGGCATAGCCGTTCTTGCCGGCCACGGTCGAGCTGTAGTCCAGGCTCTTGTTGTCCACGCTGTTGAAATAGAACTGGCTGGTGGCCGAATCAACCGCGCTGGTGCGGGCCATGGCGATGGTGTACTTCAGATTGGACAGGCCGTTCTGGTTCTCCAGGGCGATGGGCGCCAGGGCGCCGGTCTTGGCCACGCCGCCGGTGATGAAGCCACCGCCCTGCGCCACAAAGCCCGGCACCACGCGATGGAAGATGGTGTCCTTGTAGAAGCCGTTTTTCACATAGGCCAGGAAATTGGCGGTGGTGATGGGCGCCTTGACGGTTTCCAGCTCGACCACGATCTCGCCCTTGCTGGTCAGCATGCAGACGGTGGCGGCGGCGGTGCTGGCCTTGGAGGCGGCGATGCCGGCGGCGCTGCAGGTGGTGGTGGGAGCGGTCGGCACCGGGTTCGGTTTCGGCGTCGGGGCCGGCGTGTTGCCGCCGTCAGAGCCACCGCCGCAGGCGGTCAAGAGGGTCAGCAGGCCCAGGCTGGCGGCCGTCAGGGCCGAAGAAGGAGTGGACAGAAGTTTCATCAGGGACTCGTTTGCGTCTTGCGGTCAACAAAAAGAGCCAAACACGTGAGGGGGAGAGAGAAGAAGAAGAAACGTGTCGGCTGCCTCGGAGCGTGCGCAGTATCTCCGCCTCGGCACGGCGAAACAGGCAAAACGGGCGATTTGCGCACACACGTGGGAAATCATCCCACACATCGCACCGCTAAAAAAGCCGAGGGCGCCCGGCAGCGGGGCGGCCTCGGCCGGCGGGCTCAGACTTCCAGGTTGTCGATCAGCCGGGTGTTGCCCAGCTTGGCCGCGCCCAGGGCAACCAGGGCCTGGCCCTCGCGGGCGGGGCTGAGGTCGTGCTGGCAACGCAGGGTCAGGTAATCGGGCTGCCAGCCGGCATCTCGCAGGCTTTGCAGGGCTTCGGCTTCGAGTGCAGCCAGATCGCGCGCGCCGGCCTGCCAGCGGGCGATCAGCTCGCGCAGGGTGCGGCTCAGGCGCAGGGCCTCGGTCTTCTCGGCCTCGCTGAGGTAGCCGTTGCGCGAGGACAGGGCCAGGCCTTCGGCGCTGCGGGTGGTCTCGCCGGCGCGGATCTCGATCGGCAGCGCCATCTGCGCCACCATGCGGCGCAGCACCATCAGCTGCTGGTAGTCCTTCTTGCCGAACAGGGCCAGGCTGGGCTGGACGATGTTGAAGAGCTTGGCCACCACGGTGCAGACGCCGATGAAGAAGCCGGGGCGGAAATGGCCTTCCAGGATGTCGGCCAGCTCGGCCGGCGGGTGGACCTTGTAGCCCTGCGGTTCGGGGTAGAGCTCGCGCTCGTCGGGCGCGAAGACGAGGTCGCAGCCGGCGCCCTGCAAGAGCTCGGCATCGCGCGCCAGGGTGCGGGGATAACGGTCAAAGTCCTCGTGCGGCGCGAACTGCAGGCGGTTGACGAAGATGCTGGCCACCACCATGGCATCGGGGCCCACGGCCGCACGGCCCTGGCGCACCAGATCGAGGTGCCCTTCGTGCAGATTGCCCATGGTGGGCACGAAGGCGCGGCGCGGCTGCGCGGCCAGGGCCTGGCGCAACTCGGCGATGGTGTGGATCACTTGCATGGGGTTCGGAGAGAAAGAAAAGGGTCGGCTTCAGTAGCCGTGCAGATCGTCCTGCGGGAAGGTCTGGGCCTTGACCGCGGCGACATAACGCAGCACCGCGTCCTGCACCGAGGCCGCGCCCTGCATGAAGTTCTTGACGAAGCGCGGGCGGCGGCCCGGCGTCACGTCCAGCATGTCGTGCAGCACCAGCACCTGGCCGGAGCAGGCCACGCCGCCACCGATGCCGATGACCGGGATGCCCAGGCTCTGGGTCAGCTCGGCCGCCAGGGCGGAAGGCACCATCTCCAGCACCAGCATCTGCGCACCGGCCTCGACCAGCTCGCGCGCATGCTGCTTCATCAGCGCCGCGGCCGCTTCCTCGCGGCCCTGCACCTTGTAGCCGCCCAGGATGGTGGCGGTCTGCGGCGTCAGGCCCAGATGGCCGCAGACGGGGATGCCGCGCTCCACCAGAAAACGCACCACCGGCGCCGTCCAGCCGCCGCCCTCGAGCTTGACCATATGGGCGCCGGCCTTGACCAGGGCGGCCGCGCTCTTCCAGGCTTCCTGGGGTGAGCTCTG
>JAIXSD010000238.1 GCA_027484885.1 Rubrivivax sp. | reverse complement strand
GGCGAACGCCAGGCTTTGTTGCCCGATGGCAGCGTGCTTTGCGAGGACACGGTGCCCGAGGGCCGGCAGCGCTGGGATGACTGGGCCCGGCAATCCGGCCTGCGCGACAGCCTGACCGTGCGCAGCATGCGCAGCTGGCGCCTGGTCGGCCTGAGCGTGCTGCTGAGTGCGGGCCTGCTCGCATCGGCCTGGGTCTGGGGCATCCCCTGGGTGGCGCAAACCGGTGCGGCCCTGATCCCCAACGCCGTGGAGCAGCAGATCGCCAACGAGGCGCTGGACCATGTCGACCGCATGTGGCTCAAACCCAGCACGCTGAGCGAGGCGCGGCGGGAAGAGATCACACGGCGCCTGGCCGCGGCCGTGCGCCGCGACGAGATCCTGCGCGCCGGGCTGGAGCCGCAAGCCTCCGCCATGCCGGCCTACCGCCTGCATTTCCGTGCCGGCCCCAAGGCCCTGGGGCCCAATGCCTTTGCCCTGCCCGGCGGCGACATCGTGCTGACCGATGCCCTGGTGGAGCTGGCCGAGGGCGAGCCCGACATCATCACCGGCGTGCTGGCCCATGAGCTGGGCCATGTGCGCCACCGCCACGGCATGCGCCTGGTATTGCAGGCCGGCATGGTGGCCGGCGTGAGTGGGCTGCTGGTCGGTGACTTCTCGGCCCTGTTGGCCGGGCTGCCGGCCTGGCTGGCCCAGGCCGACTACTCGCGCGAGTTCGAACGCGAGGCCGATCTGCACGCCCGCCAGATGCTGCAAGCGGCCGGCATCTCTCCGCGGGTGATGGTGCGCTTCTTCGAGCGCCTCGAGGCCTTTCAGAAGCAGCGGGGCCAGGACCCGTCGCCCCTGCCCATGGCCTTTGCCAGCCACCCGGCGCATGCCGAACGGATTGCCTTCTTCAACGCGGCGCCTTGAAGAAGAAGGATCGGCGCCGCGCCAAAGCTTCACTCAAGGCCGCACAAACACCACGGCTGTGCGCGCCGGCAGGCTGAGCACGCCACTGGCCGCATCAAAACTGGCCTGGCGCGCGCGCGCATCGGCCGCGCCCGCTGCCAGATGCACAGGGTGCAGTTGCAGGGCATGGCCGATCAAGCCTGGCACCGTCAGCTGCTTGGCCTGCTTGTCCACATTGAAGGCGTAGACCAGCTCCTGGAAACCGGCGCCGGCATAGCCCTGGCCGTCGATCTGGCCGATCAACACCGTGGCCTCCTGGGCAGAGCCGGTGTTGTGGAACTTGAGCCGGGCCTTGATGTCCGCCGCCGTGCGCAGGCGCAAGAGGCTGCTGCTCTTGCGAATGGCCAGCAGGTCGCGGAAGACATCGCGCGTCCAGGCGATGTCCGCCGCGGCGGGCTTGATCAGCGGGTCGGCCAGCAGCGGGCGCAGCAACGACCAGTTGTCGCCGTTGTCGCGCTGCGGCGGCAGGCCGACGCCAAAGTTGTTGTCGGCATAGCTCCAGTCCAGGAGGTTGAACCAGTCGCCCGAGTTATAGCTGTTGCGGTCCATGGACTTGCTGCGCAAGGTGTCCACGCCGGCATGGAAGTAGGCCACGCCCTGGCTGAAGGCATTGATGGCCATGCCCAGCGCCTGCACGCGGGCGCGGTCTTCGCGGCTGGTTCCGGCGGGCAGCTTGAAGACGTTGTTGTCGAACAGGCTGGTGTTGTCGTGGTTCTCCACATAATTGACCACCTCACCAGGCTCCAGCACATAGCCGGCCGGCAGGCCGCCGACATTGATCTGCTCCAGGCGCAGGTTCGCATCCCAGCTGGTCTGCAGCTCGTAGCTGCGGATGGAGCCGGCCAGCGAGGCCTTGATTTGGTCGCCATGCCACATCAGGTCGCCACGGGTTTTGCCGCCGCCATACGCATTGGCGTCGTAGAACAGGCCGTTGATGAAGCCCTGGTTGGCGAACTGGTTGTTGCCGCTGTCGAAGGAGCTGCCGCCGCGCACAGCGTCGCGGATGAAGGGGTTGAAGCTGCCGATGCCGGTGCCGTTCAGGCCCAGCATATCGGCCTGCACAAAGCGTGCGCCATTTGCCACCTCGCCAAAGTTCCAGCCCTCACCGAGGATTTGCACCGGGCGGCCGCTGGCGCGTTCGACGGCGGCCTTGAGGTCCACCATCACCGAGCGCGGGTGGTGGCCCATGATGTCGAAGCGCAGCGAGCTGATGTGATAGTCGCGCACCCAGACGATGGCCGAGTCGATCATCAGCTTGGCCATCATGCGGTTCTCGGCCGCGGTGTTCTCGCAGCAGGTGGAGCGCTCGATGCCGCCCGTGGCGTTCAGACGGTGGTAGTAGCCGGGCACCACCTTGTCCAGCACCGAGGCGCTGTTCAGGCCGGAGGCGCTGGTGTGGTTGTAGACCATGTCCATGCCCACGCGCAGGCCGGCGGCGTTGAGCGCCTGGACCATGCGGCGGAACTCGACGATGCGTGCGGCCGGGTCGGCCACGCTGCTGGCATAGCTGCCTTCCGGCGCGGTGAAGTGGTAGGGGTCATAGCCCCAGTTGAAGCAGTCGCTGGCGGCTGTGGCGCTGACCAGGGCCTGCTGGCTCTCGCCGTCGGCGCTGCCGCTGGGATTGGGCGTCACGCAGCCTTTCTCGGGCACGCTGGCGATGTCAAAGACCGGCAGCAGATGCACATCCGTGAGGCCACTCTGGGCCAGGGCGCGCAGATGCTTCATGCCGTTGGAATTGCTCTCGGCAAAGGCCAGGTACTTGCCGCGCTTGTCGGCCGGCACGCTGGCATCGTTGGCCGAGAAATCACGCACATGCAGCTCGTAGATGCTCATGTCCGGCGTGGCCTGCACGGTGGCAGGCGGCTGGCTGGCGTCCCAGCCGGCGGGCTTGAAGGCAGCGCTTTGCAGATCGGCCACCACGCTTTGCTGGCTGCCCAGGGTCAGGGCCAGGGAATAGGGGTCGGTGACCAGGCTGCGCACCAGGCCGACGCCGCGCACAAACACCGTCACGGCATAGCGGTAGCTGCGGCCGTTCAGCTCGCCGGCCAGGCTGGTGCTCCAGGCGCCGGTGGCCGGGTCGCGCTGCAAGTCCACCGTCTGGCTGCGGCTCAAGAAGGGGTTGCTGCTCGGGGCGGTCACGATCACTTGCACCGCCTGCGCCGTGGGCGCCCAGAGCTTGAACTGGGTGCGGCCGTTCTTGACCGTGGCGCCGTAATCGTTCACATCGGCGGCGGCGCTGTAGAGGTCATCGAGGGCGCCGGCGATCTGCGCGGTGCTGGCGTTTTGCACCTGGCCGGCTGCGTTTTCCTGCACCAGCACCAGCTGCTGGGTGTGCAGCTGCGGCAGGCGCGGCAGGTCAGCCTCGCGCACCTGGAACACACCGCCTGCGGCCACGTACTTGAAGCGCAAGGCCTCGGCCGCCGGCACCGTGCCGCTGAAGGCATCGAGGGTGATGGCGCCATCGGCGCCGCTGACCGCTGCATCCTTGGCCACCACGATCTGGCCGCTGGCCGAGTGGTAGAGCTTGACCACCGTGCCGGCCGGTGCCGAGGCTGCGAACACGCGCGGCCATTGCAGCAGGCGCTGGTTGAGCCAGACGGCGCGGGCGTCGCTGCTGGAGACCGAGCGCAGATCGGGCGGCGCGGTGTAGACGGTGGCGTCCTGCTGCACCAACCAGATCTCGCCGACCTGGTTCTGGATCTTCAGGCCGGCGTAGTCGACGCGGATGTTGTTGTCGCGACCGTCCTTGTCGTTCTGGTTCGGCGCCATGCCGTGGATGATGAACTCCAGGGCCTTGCGGCTGGCGTCGTCACGCGGGTTGAGCACGGGGATGTCGAAGACGATCTCGCCCGCGCCGGCCGCATAGCCAGGCATGGCGTTGAAGGCCACGGGCGCGCCCCATTGGTCGATGGGCAGGCCGGCGGGCAGGGCAGCGACATTGAGGCCGCTGCCGTTCCACAGATGCAGGCCCCAGCTGCTGTAGCCGCCATCGAAGCGCTGGTAGTGCACGCGCACGGTGTGCAGATTCGGCACAGGCAGGCCCAGCGGGTTGCTGGTGTAGGTGACGTTGTCACCCTCGACGCGCCAGATCTCGTTGGCACCGGGCTTGAGCACATAGCTCTGGTCGTTGCCGCCCCAATCCTTCCAATCGCCCTTGTGCAGCAGGTAGCCGACGGTGCCGCTGTCGGCGGCCAGGGGCACGTCGTAGATGGCGCCGAAGTCGTCGCTGCCGCTGGCGTTCCAGCCGCCGTTCCAGGCCGGGCTTTGCGCCGCGCCCCAGCTGTGCAGCTGCCAGCCGCTGGTGTCGCCGTCGGCGCGGCGGTAGTGCACGCGCAGCGAGGTGCCGGCTTCCGTGGCCACGCGGGCCGCAGCGGCCTTGACACGGCTGCTGGGCGGCACCGCGGGGGC
>JAIXSD010000698.1 GCA_027484885.1 Rubrivivax sp. | reverse complement strand
GGCGCCACCACGGCTTGGGTTGCCCGCGCTGGGCCACCCAGGTGCGAGGGCGCTGCATCCTCGTGGAATTCGAAGTCGCCGCGGAACATGCCGATCAGATGTTCCTCCAGGCCCATCATCAGCGGATGGACCCAGGTGTCGAACAGCACATTGGCGCCCTCGAAACCCATCTGCGGCGAGTAGCGCGCCGGAAAGTCCTGCACATGGACCGGGGCCGAGATCACCGCGCAGGGCAGGCCCAGGCGCTTGGCGATGTGACGCTCCATCTGCGTGCCCAGCACCAATTCGGGGCCAGCCGCTGCGATGGCGGCCTCGACCTCCAGATAGTCGTCGCTGATCAAGGCCTCGATACCGTACTGCGTCGCGGCCTCGCGCACCTCGCGGGCGAACTCGCGGCTGTAGCTGCCCAGGCCCACGACCTTGAAACCCAGCTCGATGGCAGCCACGCGGGCCGCGGCGATTGCATGGCTGGCATCACCGAATACAAAGACGCGCTTGCCGGTCAGGTAGTTGGCATCCACCGAGCGCGAGTACCAGGGTGAGCGGGACTGCGCTTGGGCTGCAGCCAGGTCTGGGTCCAGCCCGGCCAGGGCCGCCACTTCGCGGATGAACTCGCGTGTGGCCACGGCACCAATCGGAATCGTTTTGGTGGCTGGCTGGCGGAAATTGCGACTCAGCCAGCTCGCGGCCTGGTGCGCGACCTCGGGGTAAAGCACGACATTGAAATCGGCATCGGCCAGGCGCGCCAGATCGGCCGGCGTGGCGTCCAGCGGCGCCACCACATTGAGCTCGATGCCGATCTGCTCCAGCAGCTGGCGGATCTCGCGCACATCGTCGCGGTGGCGAAAGCCCAGGGCCGTGGGGCCGAGGAGGTTGCAGCGTGGCTTGTTTTCACCCTTGACGCGCGCTTGCGTGGGCTTGACGGCCAGCGTGCGCACCAGCTGGTACAAGGTTTCGGCCGCGCCCCAGTTCTCCTTGCGCTGATAGGCCGGCAGCTCCAGCGGGATCACCGGGATGGGCAGGTTCAGGGCCTGTGTCAGGCCACCAGGGTCGTCCTGGATCAGCTCGGCGGTGCAGGACGCACCGACCAGCAGGGCCTGCGGCTTGAAGCGCGCATGGGCCTCGCGGGCGGCGTCCTTGAAGAGTTGGGCGGTGTCGCCGCCGAGGTCGCGGGCCTGGAAGGTGGTGTAGGTCACCGGCGGGCGTTCGGCGCGCCGCTCGATCATGGTGAAGAGCAGGTCGGCATAGGTGTCGCCCTGTGGCGCATGGAGCACGTAGTGCACCTCGCGCATGGCGGTGGCGATGCGCATGGCGCCGACGTGGGGCGGGCCTTCGTAGGTCCAGAGCGTCAGTTGCACAGTGGGCTCCGGTTCAGGCGGCCAGCAGCTGGCGGCGGGTGAGGGGGCGGGTGAAGAGGCCGGCTAGATCGCCAGCCTGCTCGAAACCCTGGATCGGCGTGAACACCAGCTCGATCGACCATTTGGTGGTGTAGCCCTCGGCCTCCAGCGGGTTGGCCAGGCCCAGGCCGCAGACCACCACATCGGGCTGTGCGGCGCGGCAGCGGTCCAGCTGTTTCTCCACGTCCTGGCCTTCGGACAGCGTCGTGCCGGCGGGCAGCCAGGCCAGCTCTTCGGCCAGGTGCTGGCGGTGCAGATAGGGCGTGCCGACCTCGCTGAGCGCCATGCCCAGCTCGCGCGAAAGAAAGCGCGCCAGCGGCAGCTCCAGCTGCGAATCGGGGAAGAAGAAGATGCGCTTGCCGGCCAGCGTCACCCGATGCGCGGCCAAGGCGGTCTCTGCGCGCTGGCGCGCTGGCGCGATGGCCTGCTCCACCGCTGCAGCGCTCAGCCCCATGGCCGCGCCAGCCGCATGCATCCAGGCCGAGCTGCCCTCGGCGCCCAGGGGGAAGGGGCTTGCGATGCGCCGCGCGCCGCGCGACTCCAGGGCCTTGGCGGTGTCGCCCAGGAAGGGCTGGGCCAGCAGGTAGCGCGTCTGCGGGCCGACGGCGGGCAGGGCGCTGGCATTGCGCGCCGGGAAGAAGGCATAACGCTTCAGGCCCATGGCCTGGAACAAGCGGCTGAACTGGTCTTCCACCACATCGGCCAGGGCGCCCACGATCAGCAGCTCGGGCTCAGCCTGCGGCGGCTGAGCGGGCAGCACCGGAACCAGGGCGGCCAGGCAGGCGTCTTCGCCCTGGGTGAAAGTGGTTTCGATGCCGCTGCCCGAGTAGTTCAGCACCCGCACCTGGGGCATGAAGCGCTGGTTGAGCCGGCTGGCGGCGCGCGAGAGGTCCAGCTTGATGACTTCGGAGGGGCAGGATCCGACCAGGAATAGCATGCGGATGTCGGGCCGGCGCTCCAGCAGGCGCTGCACCACGCGGTCCAGCTCGTCCTGGGCGTCGGCCAATCCGGCCAGGTCGCGCTCGTCGAGGATGGCGGTGGCAAAGCGCGGCTCGGCAAAAATCATCACCCCGGCGGCCGACTGGATCAGGTGGGCGCAGGTGCGCGAGCCGACCACCAGGAAAAAGGCATCCTGCATCTTGCGGTGCAGCCAGATGATGCCGGTCAGGCCGCAGAAGACCTCGCGCTGGCCGCGCTCTCGCAGCACGGGCGCGTCGCTGCAGCCGCCGTCCAGCTGGATGGGGATCACCGGGCTCATGCGCACACCCCCGCGGTGGTGCCGGTAGAGCTCGCGCTGGCCAGGCTGGCCGCATGGTCCAGCCTGGCCATGCGCAGCTTCCAAATGAACTGGGCCGCGTTGATCAGGTAGGCGCTGTAGGCCGCCAGGGCCAGCCACATCTGCTGCGGGCTGCTGAGCGCGCCGGTGTACCAGGCATAGACATAAGCCGTGTGCAGGGCCAGCACCAGCATGCTGAACAGGTCTTCCCAGTAGAAGGCCGGGGCGAACAGCCAGCGGTCGAACACCACCTTCTCCCAGATGCAGCCGGTGATCATGATGGTGTAGAGCGTCAGGGTCTTGACCAGCACCGACAGCGCGGCGACCTGCTCGCCCTGGCCGGTCCAGAGGTAACGCAGCACCAGACCCAGGCTGATCAGGAAGACCAGAAACTGGATCGGTGCCAGCACGCCCTGAATCAAGGTCCAGACGCTGGCATCGCGCCGGGCGCGTTCCTGCGGGCTGTAGAGAGGAGGGCGGGCACCAGCGGGGCGCAGGCTGTCACTCCGGGCGGCGTGTGAAGCGACTTGATTCAGCATGTGAGCGAATCTAGGCCCCGCTTTTGCATCTGTCAATAAGAATTGACGTCAACAAAACTAGACATTTTTGAGGGGCAGGGGAAAATCATCTTGACGATTCTCAAAAGCGCGGGGAAAGTCGGACGCACTGTTTATGTCAACACGAGCTGACTGAGCGGCACACCAATAACTCGAACGCAGTACAACAGACCGAAATGGTTAGCAGACACGAGTTCTGACGCTGTCCAGCGCCGAGATCCGGAGCCAATGTCCTCCGGCCGCTCAAACGAAATCTTGCTGCCAATCCGCCCCCGAGGAGACACGTGGTGGCTGGATGGACGATCAATCGGCTGGCCAAGCGCCAGCAAACACCCCTGCCCATGGCAGACGGGGCAGGCCTTTGCACGGACGGCGACGCTTTGCGTCACGCCGAGCCATCGAACCTGACCCTCACCGAAACCTTGTCCCGCCGTGGCGCGGACCAGCCGGGCAAAGCCCGGCAACTGAGTTTTGACGAAGACCGCTTGCGACCGGCGCCGCCGCGCTTGGTGTCTTGCAATGCGGCGCAGGACCACCTGTCGCGCATCGTCGAGCTGGAAATCATCCCGCGTCTGATGCTGATGCACAGCGCCCAGCCCCTGGTCGATCGCCCGCCGCTGCCCAGCCTGGTCCTGACGGTCGAGCATGTCGACACCTTGGCCCATCTGGCCGCCGAGGGCGATGCCGAGTCCGCCTGCACCTATGTGCGCAGCCTGCTCGACGCCGGGGCCTCCCAGGAGCAGGTGTTTCTCGACCTGCTCGCGCCCTGCGCGCGCCTGCTCGGCGAGATGTGGACCGAGGATGTGTACGACTTTTCGCAAGTGACCGTGGCCTTGTGGCGCCTGCAGCGCGTGCTGCATGAGCAAAGCCAGCGTTTCAAGCAGATCAGCCGGCCCGATGGCGACAGCCACCGCGCGCTGATGGCTGCGGTGCCGGGCGCGCAACACACGTTCGGCGTGGTGATGGCTGCCGAGTTTTTCAGCCGTGCCGGCTGGGACGTGGTGTGCGAGCCCAAGGCCTCCTGGTCGGATCTGGAGGACGGTCTGCGTTCGGGTTGGTTTGACATGTTCGGACTGTCCATCGCCACGGGCGACAGCATCCCCCGGGTGGCGTCTGCTATCCTGAAATTGCGCGAGGCTTCGGCCAACCCGCAGGTTTTCGTGATGGTGGGCGGCCCGATGGCGTTGGAGCTGCCCGATCTGGCGGCGCTGTGCGGCGCCGATGCCATGGCATCCGAGGCCTGCGCGGCCGTGGAGACCGCCAACGCAGGGGTCAGCCTGCGGCTCAAGCAAGCTTGACGTCATCTCTGTGTCAGATAATCCGAACTAAGCCGCCTGCCTCTCACGTCTCTACCCCTGTGAACTTGGCGGCTCAGCGCCATTTCCATCCATCCACTCAGGACATTCAGGGAGCTCGATGCACAAGCCTGGCACATCGGCCGATCAGCGTTTTGAAGCCCCGGAGCTTTACTTCACTGACCTGAACGCCGACGTCTTGTCCTCCGCCATCTCCGCCGCGGCCGATTTGGCCCTGGTGCTGGACAGTCAAGGCGTGGTCCGCGACATCTCGATCGGCGGCGCCCACACCCAGGAACTGGCCGAATTGCGCCAATGGGTCGGGAGGCGTTGGGCGGAAACCGTCACGGTCGAGAGCCGCAGCAAGATCACCACCTTGTTGGCTGCTGCCAGCCAAGGTAGCGCGGGCTCAAGCGCCGCAGGGCAGGGTACTGGTGCAGGGCAGGCATCAGGCCCAGGGCAGGGCGCCGCACGCCAGGTCAACCATCCTCTGCACGGCGGGCTGGAGCTGCCGGTCAGCTACACCGTCGTGCCCATCGGCCAACAAGGGCGTTTGCTGGCCCTGGGCCGCGATCTGCGCGAGGTGGCCTCGGTGCAGCAGCGCCTGGTCGATGCCCAGCAATCGATGGAGCGCGATTACCTGCGCCTGCGCCACACCGAGGCGCGCTACCGCCTGCTGTTCGAGGCGGTGGACGAAGCGGTGCTGGTGCTCGATGCCACCTCCCTGGTGGTGTTTGAACACAATGCCGCGGCTGCCCGCCTGCTGGGTGATTCGGGCAAGCGCATCATCGGCCGCAACTTCATGGACCTGCTGGCCTCGGAGAGCCAGGCCGAATCGGCTGTTGGCTTTGCCCAGGCACGCAGCGCCGGTCGCAGCGAGGAGCTGAAGGTGCGCCTGGCCGGCGGCCAGGCCGAGCTGCGCCTGGCGGCCACCTTGTTCAAGCAGGACAGCAGCAGCGCCTTGCTGCTGCGCCTGTCGCCGACTTCGGCCTCCGGCACCGAGCGGGCTGCCAGCCGTTCGGCCGAGGCGCCGTCCTTGGGGCATGTGGTCAATGCCATGCCGGATGCCTTTGTGCTGACCGATATGCAGGGCCGCATCATCAGCGCCAACGACGCCTTCGGCGAGATGGTGCAGCTGCCGGCCGGCGAGTCGGTGCAGGGGCAATCGCTGGACCGTTGGCTGGGCCGCTCCTCGGTGGACCTCAATGTCTTGATCGGCAATTTGCGCCAGCACGGCGTGCTGCGACTCTTCCCCACTACCTTGCGCAGCGGCTACGGTGAGCCGGGTGCGGTGGAGATCTCGGCCGTGGCCGTGGCCGATGGCCCGCAGCCCTGCCTGGGTTTTTCGATCCGCGATGTGGCTCGCCGCCTGCCCACCGAGCACCGCGCCAGCCGCCAGCTGCCGCGTTCGGCCGATCAGCTGACCGGCCTGGTCGGGCGCTTGCCGCTCAAGGACATCGTCGGTGAGACCACCGATCTGATCGAGCGCCTGTGCATCGAAGCCGCGCTGGAGCTGACCCGCGACAACCGCGCCTCCGCCGCCGAGATGCTGGGCCTCTCGCGCCAGAGCTTGTACGTCAAGCTGCGGCGTTACGGCATCCAGGACATGGGCGCGCCGAACGGCGACTGATGCCCCCGGCAGGCTGCCCGGCCTGCCATCCTTCCCCCGTTTTTTGAGCCGGCGCCCCGCACAGCGGGCGCTGCTGCGCGCCTGCGCGGGCCTCCGACTTGCGTTTGCACATGGGGCGCCCCTCGTTCGACAGCCTCACGCCGCTCGGTACCCCAATCTGATGGGTGAAAACGATGTCCGAGAAAGTGTAAATTAAACTTGACAATGCATTGCGTCAGCCCAGAATAGGGATATGCAGCGCCCCGCACTGTCCGCCGTCACCGAACTGCTCAAGCCCATCACCTGGTTCCCGCCCATGTGGGCGTTCACCTGTGGTGTGGTGGCCTCCGGCATGCCGGTTCAGGGGCGCTGGCCCCTGGTGGCCGCCGGGGTCTTGCTGGC
>JAIXSD010000504.1 GCA_027484885.1 Rubrivivax sp. | reverse complement strand
GTTGAAATCGGCCAGGGCGCGGTTGACGCGGCGGTAGCGCAGCTCCCGGTCCAGCACGGCCAAGCCGACCGGCATGTCGCTGGCGAACAGGCAGTCGAGCACGGCTGCGTCGACGGGCGTGCTCATGCCCGGCGCTCGGTGCAAGAGTCAGCGGTCCGCGGCTGACGCTCGCGGCGGCCAATGGTCGACCGGGTCGGATGCCCGGGCGGGATCGAACGCAAAAAGATCTGCATGCCTGCGCCTCCCAGAGAACCCACGACATCCACCACCATCGGCTTCGACCCGTCTATCTTGACGTTTGTCAATTTGAGTCTAACCGGATGTGGAAGCGCGTGGTGGCGACTGTGAGAGGCTGCAGCCTCTGCTCGGCTCAGGCCTGTTCTGGTGCTCCGGGCTTGCTGGCTTGCATGGCCTGCTTGGGCCGGTGCTGGCCGACCTTCAAGCGTGGGCGTTCCATCTCGGCTTCGCTCAGGGGCTGGACCTCCTGCAAGCTCGCCTGGCAGCGCAGGGTCAGGTCTTGATAGGTTTCGGTGCCGGCGCGCTTCCAGCTGATTTCATCGTCGCTGAGTTCGCGCATGACCTTGGCGGGCAGGCCGGCGATCAGCGAGCGCTCGGGCAGCTTGAGCCCGGCGCGCACAAAGGCGCAGGCCGCCACGATGCTGTAGGCGCCGACCTCGGCCGCGTCCATCACCACCGCATTCATGCCGACCAGGGCGTCCTGACGCACGATGCAGCCGTGCAGCACGGCGCCGTGACCGATGTGGCCGTTGCGCTCGACCACGGTCAGCGAGTCCGGGAAGCCATGCACCACACAGCTGTCCTGGACATTGGCACCCTCGTGGATCTCGATGCGGCCGAAATCGCCGCGCAAGCTGGCCAGGGGGCCAATGTAGCAGCCCGGGCCGATGTGGACATCGCCGATCAGCACGGCCGTGGGGTGGACATGGGCGCTGGGGTGGACGACCGGGATGACGCCGTCGATGGAATAGCTGGGCATGGCGGGCAGGGTGGCGAGGGCGGGCAGGGTGGTGAGGGCGGTGAACAGGGCAGCCAGAGTGTCGCCTCTTGGGCTTCACCGAAGGCACGCGGGCACTTGTTCGCTGCATTCCAAGGGTTTACGCTGATCGGCGCCGTCTTGCGCCAAGTCAAGACCGACCTTACGATCTACCGACCGGTCGGTCAATAGTGTTTTGCTGAATCAGCCGGCCTTGTCGCAAGCCTGTTTGTTGTTCCATCGCCCCGAGGCCCGCATGCAAGAATCGCAACTTCTGAGCCAGCAGGACGGTGCCGTCCGCACCCTGACCTTGAACCGCCCGGCGGCGCTCAATGCCTTCACCTCGGGCCTGCTGGCCGAGCTGCGCGAGGCGCTGGATGCGGCCGCGGGCGATGCCAGCGTGCGCTGTGTGGTGATCACCGGCGCCGGCCGTGCCTTTTGTGCCGGCCAGGACCTCAGCGACCCCATGGTCAACCCCGAACTCCAGCCCGGCGAGTCGCCCAAGGACATCGGTGCCTTGCTCGATGGCTTTTACATCCCCCTGGCCCAGCGCGTGCGCAGCATGCCGGTGCCGGTGATCGCTGCCGTCAACGGCGTGGCGGCTGGCGCTGGCGCCAATCTGGCCTTGGGCTGTGACCTGGTGCTGGCCGGCAACTCGGCCAGCTTCATCCAGGCCTTTGCCAAGATCGGCTTGGTGCCCGATTGCGGCGGCAGCTGGTTGCTGCCGCGTCTGGTGGGCCGCGCCAAGGCCTTGCAGCTGGCCCTGCTCGGCGAGAAGCTGCCGGCCGCCGAGGCCCAGGCCATCGGCCTGATCTACAAAGCCGTGCCCGACGAAGAACTGGCCGCCAGCGCCCAAGCCCTGGCGCAAAAGATCAGCCAGATGCCGGTGCGCGCCATGGCCCAGACCCGCATGGCCTTTGACGAAGCCGGCCTGCTGGACTTTGACGACGCCCTGCGCCTGGAGGCGGTGACGCAAAGCCAGCTGGGCTTCTCGGCCGACTATCTGGAAGGCGCCGCCGCCTTTTTGCAAAAGCGCGCGCCCAAGTTCAGCGACCGCTGAACAACCCTGCGTCAGCATCAAGACGGAGCCGCCGATGAGCATGGATGCACAAGAGATTGCTGAAGCAGTGAAGCGCAGCATGTGGGCCCAGGACCGCGCCAGCCAGAGCCTGGGCATGGAGGTGCTGGCCATTGCCCCCGGCGCCGCCACCCTGGCCATGACGGTGCGCGAGGATATGCTCAATGGTTTCGAGATCTGCCACGGCGGCCTGATCACCACCCTGGCTGATTCGACCTTTGCCTTTGCCTGCAACTCCTACAACGAGCTGACCGTGGCCTCGGGCTTCAGCATCGACATCGTCGCACCGGCCCGCCTGGGCGACCGGCTGACCGCGGTGGCGCGCGAGGTCTCGCTGGCCGGCCGCACCGGCGTTTACGACATCACGGTCAAGAACCAGGCCGATCAGCTGGTGGCCGTGTTCCGCGGCAAGAGCTATCGCATCAAGGGCAAGCCGGTGGTGCTCACGCCACTGGCCCCGGATCTGCCGTCTTCGGAGGGTGAAGCATGAGTGAGCGCCAGAGCGGCCCCGCATCGCGCCTGGGCCTGGACGCGATCGAGAACGCCAGCCAGGACGAGCTGCAAGCCCTGCAGCTGACCCGCTTGCGCTGGAGCTTGCAGCATGCCTACGACAAAGTGCCGCACTACAAGGCGGCGTTTGATGCGGCCGGCGTGCATCCGTCCGATCTGAAGAGCCTGGCCGACCTGGCCAAGTTCCCCTTCACCACCAAGAAAGACCTGCGCGACAACTACCCCTTCGGTATGTTCGCTGTGCCGCGCCAGCAGGTGGCGCGGGTCCATGCCTCCTCGGGCACCACGGGCAAGCCGACCGTGGTGGGCTACACCCAGCAGGACATCGATACCTGGGCCGGTCTGGTGGCCCGCTCCATCTACGCCGCCGGCGGCCGCCCGGGCGATCTGGTCCATGTGGCTTATGGTTATGGGCTGTTCACGGGCGGGCTGGGTGCGCACTACGGCGCCGAAAAACTGGGCTGCACCGTCATCCCCATGTCCGGCGGGCAGACGGAGAAACAGGTGCAGCTGATTCAGGATTTCCGGCCCGACATCATCATGGTCACGCCCAGCTATATGCAGGTGATCATCGAGGAGTTCGCGCGCCAGGGCCTGGATGCGAGTGAGATGTCGCTGCGCATCGGCATCTTCGGCGCCGAACCCTGGACTGAGGCCATGCGCCGAGAGATCGAGGGCAAGGCCGGCATCGATGCGGTGGATATTTACGGCCTCTCCGAGGTCATGGGCCCAGGCGTGGCCAGCGAGTGCATCGAGAGCAAGGACGGCCCGGTGATCTGGGAAGACCATTTCTACCCCGAGATCATCGACCCCGAGACCGGTGCCGTGCTGCCCGATGGTGCCGAGGGCGAGCTGGTCTTCACCTCGCTGAGCAAGCAGGCCCTGCCCATCATCCGTTACCGCACCCGCGATCTGACCCGGCTGCTGCCGCCCAGCTCGCGCAGCATGCGGCGCATGGGCAAGATCGTCGGCCGCAGCGATGACATGCTGATCATCCGCGGCGTCAATATGTTCCCGACCCAGATCGAGGAGCTGGTGCTGCAGGAGCCGCAGCTCTCGGGCCAGTACCAGATCGTGGTCTCGCGCGAAGGCGCACTCGACGAGGTGGAGGTGCGCTGCGAGCTGCAGCCGGCCGCCGCAGCCGCCGATGGCCGCCAGGTCGCCCAGGTGGCCCAGTCCTTGCAGCACCGCATCAAGACCCTGGTGGG
>JAIXSD010000521.1 GCA_027484885.1 Rubrivivax sp. | reverse complement strand
CGCCGCGACAACCTCAGCCAGTTGCTGGCCCACCTGATCTGCGCTCTGCATTGGTTCAACCCGCTGGCCTGGTGGGGCCTGCGCCGCCTGCGCGCCGACCAGGAGCTGGCCTGCGATGCTCGCGTGCTGCACTCCCAGCCGCGCGGTGCCCTGGCCACCTACGCCAGCGCCTTGCTCAAGGCCCAGGACCTGCAGTCCCTGACACCCCATTTCCGTGGCAGTACTTTGGCCTGCAGCTGGCAGGCCCAACACCCTTTGCTGGAGAGAGTCCATATGTTGAAAGCCCACCACCGCCTGCCGCAATGGCGCCGCCGCCTGGCCCTGGCCCTGACCCTGGGGCTCTGCCTTGGCAGCGCTGGCCTGGTTCATGCCCTGAAGCCAACGCCTGCACCGGCGGCATCGAAGCCGGCCGTGCCGCCGGTGCAGGCGGGCTATCACTTGGTCGAGACCGATGTGGACTTGAGTGTCAACGGAGAGTTGCGCCGAGCGCTGCGGGTGACGTCGTACCAGTCCAAATCCAACTTCTTCTTCAGCGAAAAAGCGGGTGAGAAGACCCAGGCAGATGCCTGGATGGTCCGTCTGGAGCCCACGACCTTGGCCGATGACAAGTTCCGCCTGGACTTGCTTATCTTGCGCGGTGATTCCGGCGCGCCTGTGATCTCGGGTGAGGACTGGCGGGGCAATCTCCGGGTGGTTGCCAAACCAGCCCTGATCGTCAAGGCCGGTGAGCCGGCCCGCATCGAAGTCAGCGACGACAAAGACGGCCAGGTGCTGCGCCTGGATCTGAACACCCACTGGGTGGTCGCCGAAAGCCTGACTGTCCTCAAGCCGGTGGTGGACCGCCCTCAACCTTGAGGCCGCGGCGGCCCGCCCTCAGGAGCTGATGAAGGCCGCCCCCAGCGAAGCGCGCGGCCGGGCCGACGGCGGCTTGCCGGCCTTGATCCAGGCTTGCAGGCCGGCGCCCAGGCTGTCCAGCGGGTGGCCGCCGGGCAGGGTGCTGGGGCGGCGCGTGAGGGCGCGGTCCAGGCTGGCCTGAGCGGCTTGGGTCTCGCCCTGCAGCAGCTGGGTGTAGGCCAGGTCCAGATGGGCCGACCAGCTGAAGGCGGTGGCCGGGTCGGTGCTGGCTTCCAGCGCCGCCACGCGCTTTTCTTGCAGGCTGCGGCTGCGGGCCAGATCGCCCTGGCCGCGGGCGAGCTGGGCCTCCACCATCAGCAGGCGTGATTTGCCATGCGCCTCGCGGCGGTTGCTGGCGTCGATGGACTGCATGCAGAGCTCGGCCAGCGCGGGCTCATCGAAGGCCAGGGCCACCTCGGCCAGGTCCAGGGCGATGCCGCTGCGCTGCCTTGGCGTGAGGCTGCTGTTCTGGCGCAGGCGATCGAGCAGCTGCATCAGCTCCTGCCTTGTACGGGCCGGCATGGCTTGCGCGTCGCTGCGTGCCATCGGCGGCTTGTTGTTGTTGCTGCCGCCCGCGGTTTGCAGCTGGTGGCGGGTCTGGGTGATCAAGGCCATGCTGAGCAGGCGCAGCTGCGCACTCTCGGGCCAGGTCTTGTCGCGCGCCGCCGTGTCGATCAGGCTTTGCACCTCGCGCTGCGCATCGCCGTACTGGCCGCGTGCGAGGAAATACTCGGGGATGAAGCCGCGGTGCTCCAGGAAGCTCAGGTCATTGCCCGGGCCCAGCACACGGTTCATGTCTTCGATCAGGCTGCGGTGGGTTTGCAGCGCGCCCTCGAACTGGTTCAGTCGCAGCAGATCGGTCAGGTGGTTCTGGCGGATGACCAGCATCTGCATGGCCAGCTTGGGATCGCGCGTGTCCCACAGGTCGCGCGTGGCCTCCAGCGCGGCCAGGGCCTCGCGTGGCCGGCCTTGCTCATTGCGCAGCACGCGCAGATTGTTGAGGTAGTCGGCCCGCTCGAGCGCGCCGCCCGGGTGCAGGCGCTGCTGCAGGGCGCCGCTTTGGGTCAGGATGCGTTCGGCGTCGTCCAGCCGACCCAGGTGCATGGCATTGGCAGCCAGCACCTGCAGGGTCAGGCTGTGCGGTTCTGAGACCTCGCCAAAGGTCTTGACGATGGCGCCGCGCAAGGGCTCCAGCAAGGCCATGGATTCCACATGGTGGCCGCTGATCTGCCACAGCCAGGCCTGGCCCAGCTGGGCTTGCAGCGCCTGCGGGCTGCCGGCGCCGTGTCGTTCCAGGGCCAGCTGGGTCCATTGCTCGGCCAGGGGGAAAGCGGCGTCGAAATGGTTGAGGGCGCCAAAGGTGTTGCTCAGCACCTCCAGCAAGCGAAGCCGGGTGTCGGGGTCGTTGGCGAACTTCTGCGGCAGCTCGTCGCGGCTTTCCATCAGCAGCTGCAGCACGGTGGGCCACTGGCCGCCATGGGATTCGGGCGTGGCGGTGGCCAGCAGGTCGGTCAGGTAGCGCGTCACCTGGTCGGACTGGCGCGCCGCGGCATCGGCCCGCTGCCATTGCCAGGTGGCCACACCCAGGCCGGCGCCCAGGCTCAGCAGCACCAGGCTGCCGGCGCCCACCAGCAGGGCATTGCGGCGCAGCAGCAGGCGGGTGCGGTGGCGCCAGTCTTCGCGCCGCACGCTCACCGGGCGGTGCTCCAGCCAGCGCTGCAGGTCATTGATCAGCTCGCGCACGCTGCCGTAGCGCTCGGCCGGCTTCTTGCGCAAGGCCTTGGCGACGATGGCTTCCAGGTCGCCCTGGGCCAGCTGGGCATCGGCCGGCAGGCCCGGGCTGGCCGGGTCGTAGTGGGCGCCACTGCGCTCGGCGGCCACGGCCAGGCGCACAGGTTCGTCATGCAAGAGGGCACGCTCGGTGGCGGTCCGTTTGCTGCCGCGCGGCGCGAAAGGCAGGCTGCCGCTGAGCATCTCGAACAGCATCACGCCGAGGGCGAAGACATCGGCCCGGGTGTCGATCAGGTCGCCCAGCAGCTGCTCGGGGGCGGCGTAGTTGAGGGTCAGGCTCAGGCCGGCCTGGCGGGTCAGGTCGTGGTTGGCATCGCCCGGCTCGTCTTCCAGCAGGGCGGCGATGCCGAAGTCCAGCAGCTTGGGCTGGCCATCGGCCTGCACCAGCACATTGGTGGGCTTGAGGTCGCGGTGCACGATCAGCTGGGCATGGGCGTGGTCCACCGCCTCGGCCACGCGGATCAGCAGCTGCACCCGCTCGGCCACGCGGGGGCATTGGTGCAGCACATGGTCGTTGAGCGCGCGGCCCTCGACATGCTCCAGCACCAGATAAGCCTGGCCCTGGGCGCCGATGCCGGCGTCCAGCAGGCGGGCAATGCCGGGGTGGTTGAGCCGGCCCAGCACCGCGCGTTCGCGTGCGAAGCGGGCGCCCAGCTGGCGGGCATCGAGGTCGCTGCGCAGCAGCTTGATGGCGGCGCGGGCCTGGTAAAGCCCATCGGCCCGCTCGGCCAGCCAGACCTCGCCCATGCCGCCCTGGCCGATGCGCGAGAGCAAAGACCAGGCGCCCAGGCGCTGGGCCGGCGCCTGCGGTGGCGGCACCGGGGTGGTGGGCGTGGCTTCATGCCCAGCCGCTTCGCGATCGACCGACACAATGGTGGCAGCGGGCCTCGGTGCCGGCTCGCGTGGGCGGGTGGTTTGTGCTGCCGTCGCCCTGGGCCCGATGCTGGGCAAGGTGGCTTCATTGGCCAGCAGATCGGCCACCTGCCGGGCCAGTTCTGCATCTTCCTGCTGCAAGCGGGTCAGCCAGGCCTGCCGCGCGCCGGCGCTGAGATCCAGCGCTTCATTGAGCAGGGCGGACAGGCGTTGCCATTGGGCGCGATCGGCAGACATGGATGAGGCGGTGGGCGCAGAGCCGGGTTCAGCAGCAGGGTAGAAGCTGCGCGACTGTACGCCAAGCTTGTGACGGCTGAACCCCTCACTTGCCCCTAGCCATGGGGCCCTTCCCGGCCTGCCCGGCCCGCCTGCATCGCCGGGTGGTCCGCTTCAGCGCCAGAGCTGCAGCAGCAAGGCCTTCAGTGCCGCCGGCTGCAGCATCAGCTGGCTGCCCAGCTGCTCGGCCAAAAAGGCCAGCTGCAGCCACAGCAGCCAGATCACGGCCACGCTCTTGAGCGAGCTGGCCACCGAGGCCACATTGAGCTGTGGCGCAAAGCGGTTGATCAAGCCCATGGCCATGTCCATCACCCAGCTCAGCAGCAGGGCGGGCGCTGCGATCAAGAGGCTCAAGGCCATCAGGCGGCCGAAACCGGTCTCGAACAGGCGCGCGCCACCGGGCCAGAGGGTCAGGTCTTGCCCATGCAGGGGCAGCAGGGCATAGCTGTCCAGCAAGCTGCCCACCATCAGCATGAAGCCGCCGCTGCTCATGAACACCCAGCCTGCCAGTCGCGAGAGCAGAGCGCCGTTCAGCGAGGTCTGGTGCCCGCCCAGTGGATCGACGATCTGCGCCGTGGTGGCGCCGATCTTGGTGTCGATGATCTGGCCGGCGGCCTCAAAGGCCCAAAGCAGCAGGGCCCAGAAAAAGCCCAGTGCCGCACCGATGAAGACCTCGCGCCCCAGGCACAGCAGCAAGCCCCAGGCATCCCCCCAGGGCAGCTTCGCCTCCAGCAGGGCCGGCCCCTGCAAGGCCATGGCCAGGCCGGCCAGGCTCATGAAGATGGCATTGCGCACCAGGCTGGGAACGACATCCTGGCTGAACAGGGGCAGCAGCAGGAAGGCCGTGGCGATGCGCGCAGCGCACAGGCCCCAGAGCAGCAGGGCCTGGCCCAGGTCCAGGGTGGCGAGAAAGTCCATGCGGTGCGCCAGGCTTTAGCGCCGCACCAGGCTGGCGAAGTCGCTGAACACCCGGTCGCTGAACTGATACAGCCCGCCGCCCAGCAGCGAGGCGGTGACAAAGAGCGTCAGCACAATGGCCAGGAACTTGAGCAGAAAGGGCAGGGTCTGCTCCTGCAGCTGCGTGGCCGCCTGCACAAAAGCCACCAGCAAGCCCACCACGGCCGCCACCAGGATCGGCGGTGCCGACAGCAGCAGCACAAACCACAGCGCCTGCTGCGTCAGCTGGATCACTTCGTTGTTCATGGTGTTGGGTCTCAGTGGT
>JAIXSD010000116.1 GCA_027484885.1 Rubrivivax sp. | reverse complement strand
TAGGCCGCACCGATGTAGGCGGCCACCAGGGAC
Source organism: Rubrivivax sp. (assembly GCA_027484885.1). Classification (GTDB taxonomy): domain Bacteria; phylum Pseudomonadota; class Gammaproteobacteria; order Burkholderiales; family Burkholderiaceae_C; genus Paucibacter_A. Next base: position 2,875 of record JAIXSD010000116.1, on the reverse strand, counting down.
GAAGCCCGGCCCGCCGGCGCGCGCAGGATGACCAGCAGCAATCCGGCGGTGGCGATGCCCTCGGCCAGCCACTGCGCCGGGCCGGCGCGCAGCTTGGCCGCGGTTTGCAGCAGGGGCAGCTCGAACATGGCGTGCGCCGCCCAGGCGCCCAGCAGTGCACCGAGCAGCTGGGCGGCGATGTAGGGCGCCAGGCTGGGCCAGGGCAGCTCGCGCCGCCAGGCCATCACCAGGGACACGGCGGGGTTGAAGTGGGCGCCGCTGATGGGGCCGAAAACCTCGATCAGCACATAAAGCCCGCCCACGGTGGCGGCGGTGTTGGCCAGCAGGGCGAGGGCGACATTGCCGCCGGCCAGGCGCTCGGCCATGATGCCGGAGCCGATGACGATGGCCAGCAGCAAGGCCGTGCCCAGGGCTTCGGCCAGCAGTTTTTGAGACGACAAACGGTGGTGCATGGTGAAAAGGTTCCTGTAGCCTCAGCTGCGTGCGATCTGCTGCAGGGCGGTGGCCAGCTCGGCGCCGCGCAGGCGCTCCAGCGGCAGGGCCAGCAGCTGCAGCATGCGGTAGGCAATCGCCCGGCGGGTCAGCTCAAAGGCGCGGCGCTTGCCTTCATCGCCGCCCTCGGCGTTGGACGGGTCGGGGTAGCCCCAATGCACCTTCACCGGCACTTGCACCGACGGCTGCTCGCTGCCAGAGAAAAACACCGGGCAGGTCTCCGCCGCGGCGCTGTCGCAAACCGTGATGACGATGGACAGCGGCGGCGCCTCCGGGCCCGTGAACTCGTCCCAGCTCTTGCTGCGGTAGCCGCTCACATCGACGCCGGCATTCGTCAAGGCTTCGAGTGCGAAGGGGTTGAGCCGGCCGCTGGGCGCGCTGCCGGCGCTGTGGGCGCGCACATCCCGGCCGAGCTTTGCAGCCCAGTGATTGAGCATGCCTTCGCTGAGCACGCTGCGCGCGGAGTTGTGGGTGCAGAGGATGAGGACGTGGGTGGTCATGGCTCGGGCCTTGCGGGGAAGAAGAGGGGGGCGGGCGTGAAGACGGGGCCGACTCAGCAGCCGCAGTCCAGAGGCTTGGGTTGCAAGCAGTCCTGCCCCTGGCAGCAGTTTTCGCCGAGGTAGGCCAGCAGGCCGTTCATCTGCGCAAAGTCGGCGCGGTAGACCAGGTTGCGGCCCAGGCGCTCCTGGCTGAGCAGGCCGGCGTTGCTGAGTTCCTTGAGGTGAAACGAGAGGGTGGCGGCCGGCAGGCCCAGGGCTTCGACCAAGGCGCCGGGCGTGAGGCCGTCCGGCCCGGCCACCACCAGCAGGCGAAAGATGCGCAGGCGGTGGCTTTGGGCCAGGGCGGCGAGGGCGCGGATGACGGTGTCTTCTTCCATGTTTGAATTATTCCATAACTATGGAATTATCGAAGGGTTGAGGTGCTCAGAGTCGCTTGACTCTGGACTCACTCCAGGGTTTCCAATGCAAGCCATGGACACACGCGCCTCTTCTGCTTCCCGCTCCGAGACTCATGCTCATGGTCATGCCCATGACCATCACGCCCATGAACACGGCCATGGCCATGCTCACGCACATGCGCCGGCCGCCCACGGCGACTGCTGCGGCCATGCCTGCGAGACGGCCGAGCCGGTGTTGCCGCCGGCTGCGCCCGCAGCCCTGGCCGGCTACACCCGCTACCGCATCGCCAGCATGGATTGCGCGGTCGAGCAGGCCGAGATCCGCGTGGCGCTGGAGCCGCTGGCCGGTATCGAAGCGCTGCGTTTCGATCTGCCGCAGCGCCAGCTGGCCCTGAAAGCACCGGAGGCCGTGCAGGCCCAGGCCCTCGCTGCCATCCGCCGCCTCGGCTACGAGCCGCAGCCTTTGTCCCAGGATGCCGAGCCGGGCGCTCCTGCGGCCTCAGGCCTGGGTGCGGGTATCTCGCGCTTGATCGCCTCCTTGATTGCGGCCTTGGGCGCCGAAGCTCTGGCCTTCTTCGCACCAGACACGCTGCCCTGGCAAATCGCCTCCATGGCCCTGGCCCTGGCGGCCATCGCCCTGGCGGGGCTGGAGACCTACAAAAAAGGCCTGGCGGCGCTGCGCGTCGGCCGCCTCAACATCAATGCCCTGATGGCCGTGGCCGTCACTGGCGCCTTTGTCATTGGCCAGTGGCCCGAGGCGGCCATGGTGATGGCGCTGTACGCCCTGGCCGAGCTGATCGAGGCGCGCGCCGTGGACCGTGCGCGTCATGCCATCCAAAGCCTGCTGGCGCTGGCGCCCGAGGATGCGGAAGTGCTGCAGGCCGACGGCCAGTGGCGCCGCCAGCCCAGTGCCGAGGTGGCCCTGGGCGCGACCGTGCGCCTGAAGCCGGGCGAGCGCGTGCCTCTGGACGGCCGCGTGCTGCGCGGTCAGAGCGCGGTGGACCAGGCCCCGGTCACGGGCGAGAGCCTGCCGGTGGACAAACGGGCCGGCGATGCGCTGTTTGCTGGCACCATCAACCAGACCGCTGCGCTGGAATTCGAAGTCACGGCCCTGGCGGCCGACAGCACCCTGGCCCGCATCATCCATGCCGTCGAAGAGGCGCAGTCAAGCCGCGCGCCGACTCAGCGCTTTGTCGACCGCTTTGCGGCTGTCTACACCCCGGCCGTCTTTGTGCTGGCGCTGGCGGTGGCGGTTCTGATGCCCTGGCTGGCGGGCTGGACCTGGCTGCAATCGGTCTACAAAGCCCTGGTGCTGCTGGTCATCGCCTGCCCCTGCGCCCTTGTGATCTCGACGCCGGTGACGGTGGTCAGCGGCTTGGCTGCGGCCGCGCGGCGCGGCATCTTGATCAAGGGCGGGGTCTATCTGGAAGAGGCTCGCAAGCTCAAGGTCGTGGCGCTCGACAAGACCGGCACCCTGACCGAAGG
>JAIXSD010000661.1 GCA_027484885.1 Rubrivivax sp. | reverse complement strand
GCTCCGAATAGCCCAGCAAGCCGGCCACCTCGCTGAGCTCCAGCTCAGGGTCACGCAGATAGGCCTCGGCCAGCTGCTGGCGGGTTTGGTCCAGCAGGGTTTGGAAGCTGCTGCCTTGCTCGCTCAGGCGGCGCTGCAGGCTGCGCGGGCTCAGGTGCAGGGCGTGGGCCAAGTCGGCCAGGGCCGTGCGGCCCGAGCGGATCAGGCCGATCAAGGTGTGGCGCCACAGGGCCAATGGCTCGCTCAGGGCTTGGCGGGTGCCCAGCTCCTGAAGCAAGCGCTCGGCCTGCTCATCCAGCAGGGCCAGCAAGGCGCTGTCCGAGGCCCGCAGGGGCAATGCCAGGTCCGCATGGGCCAAGGTCAGGCGGGTGAGCGGCTGCGCGAAGCGCACCGGGCCGCCGAAGTAGGCCTCGTAGGGCTTCACATCGACCGGCCGAGGGTTGACGAAATCCACGCCCAGGGCGCGCAATGGCTTGCCGCTCAAATCACGCGTCAGCTGCATCAGGGCGGCCAGGGCTGTTTCGTCCACCAAGGGGCCGGGCCGGCCGCGCTCCACGCCCCAGACGATGTGCAGGCCGTCTGCGCCCAGCTCGACCTGAGCCTGGTTCACGTCGTAGACCGAGCGGTGGTGGCGCTCCAGGCGCTGCAGCGCTTGGGCCAGGGTGCCGCAGGCCAGGGCGGCATAGCCGATCACGCCGAAATGCCGCGGGCTGATGCCCCGACCCAGGCGCAGGGCAAAGGTGGCCGGCGGGCCGGGGTCCAGGGCCTGGGCGCGCTGCAGCAAGGCCTGCCAGCGCTTCAGAGCCACGAAGTGTTCGCCCACGCCCGGCGCCGGGCCCAGCAGGGCGGGGGCATCCAGGCCCTGCGCGGCCAGGTGCTCGTAAAGCAGCTGCACATAGCTGGCGGCAACGCGGGCTTCGGTCATGGGCAAATGGGGGGAACAGGCGAACGTGCGAGGCGCATGTCTCGGGAAACTGGCCGCGATGATGCCCGAGCCGCATGCGGCGGCGCTCCGGACAAACGCCAGGGCGCCCCGGTTTTGGCGCGATCGGTCAAGCGATTGGCCATGTCCGTCAAGCTGCTGCCTGCTTCGCGGCGCATCATGTCGGCTGCCACGGTTTTTCTGTTGCCCCCATGGACGCCCTGATCGACTTTTTCCAGCAGCTCTACCTGCGCCACGGTGACTGGCGCGACCTGACCCTGCTGCTGCTTTCGCCGCTGTTCATGGTCTTCATCGCCCTGGAGGCCTGGCGCCTGCGTCAGCGCCGCGTCTACCGCTGGCGCGACACCCTGGACAGCATGAACAGCGGCGGCAGCTATCTGCTCGTGGACCTGATCCTGCTCGCCGTCTGGGTGCTGCCGGCCATGGGCTGGATCTACCAGCACCGGCTGTTCACGGTCGAGGTGACACCGCTGAACTTCATCGGCCTGTTTCTGGCGGTGGAGTTTTTGTACTACTGGTTCCACCGGGCCAGCCATCGCATCCGCTGGTTCTGGTGTGCCCATGTGGTGCACCACGGCTCGGAGCAGATGAACTTCACCACGGCGCTGCGGCAGAGCTGGTTCTACCCCATCGCCGGCAACTGGTTGTTCTACACACCCATGGTCTGGCTGGGTTTCGAGCCGCGCTGGGTCTTGTTCGCGCTTTCGCTCAATCTGGGTTATCAGTTCTTTGTCCACACCCAGTGGGTCGATCGCATGCCGGCCTGGTTTGAGTGGGTGTTCAACACCCCCTCGCACCACCGCGCCCATCATGGCCGCAACGAGGTCTACATCGACCGCAACTTCGGCGGTATGCTGATCGTGTTCGACCGGCTCTTCGGCACCTTTGTGCCCGAAGAGGAGCCGGTGGACTACGGCCTGCAGCACCCGGTCGAAACCCACAACCTCTTCTGGCTCAATGGCCACGAATGGGCGGCCATGTTCGCGGACATGCGGCGTGAGCGCAGCCTGTGGCTGGCGCTCAAGCACCTGTGGGCGCCGCCGGAATGGCGGCGGCTCAGCGACGGGGCCGATGCGCGCTGAGATGCCGCCGCTGCGGCTTCAGGCTCGCGCCGCCCGGCGCCGCAGCCACAAGTAGACGCCGCTGCCCAGCAGCAGCGCCGGCACCAGGCCGAACAGCGTCCACAGCAGGCGCGCGCCCAGGCCCAGGGCTTCGCCCTTGTGCAGGGGGTAGATGAAATCCAGCACCTGATTGCCCGCCGCGGTGTGCAGCGGGTCGTGCAGGGCCTGGGGCTCGCCTTGCAGGTTCACGCGCAGGCGGGTGCTGCCGGTGTCCTTGCGCCATTCGCCCTGCTGCAGCAGGCGCAGCTCGACCTGGCCCTCGGAGGCCTTGGCCAGGGTGATGCGAGTCCAGCGTGCCTGGCCGGCGGGGAACTGCGTTTCGGCGTCGCGGGCCAGGGCGTCGTAGTCCCAGTCTGCGCTTGCCTCCGCAGGCCGGGCTGCCGGCTTGAGCTTGGGCCAGGCCTGCACCGGCAGCACGCTGCCGACCAAGGCACGCGTGCTGTCGCCAAAGGCCAGGGCCGCGCCGGTCAGGCTCAGCACGATCAGCACCGGCGCCATCCACAGGCCCACAGCGCGGTGCACATCAAACCAGGTGCGTGCGGTCGAGGCGCCCGTCTTGATGCTCAGCGCCTGCCGCCAGCTGCGCCAGCTGGCGCGCGCCGGCCAGGCCAGCCAGATGCCCGAGAGGCCCAGGCCCAGCAGGATCAGGCCGCCAATGCCGACCACCGTCTCGCCGCTGTCACCGCTGAGCAAATAGCGATGCAGCTCGAACAGCGTGGGCATCACATGGGCGGCGTCCCAGCGCAGGGCGCCGCGATCGCGGTGGCCGAGGTAGAGCCCGCAGCGCGCATCGATGAAATGCTCGCGGCGCCAGCCGGTCTGCGGGTCACGCCGTTCCCAGACCTGGTACGCGGCACCGGGCTGGGCAGGTGCCACGATCAGGGCCGGCTTGCGGCCGGGCGCCTGCTCGGCCAGCACTTTCAGCACGCCGCGGATGGGCTCTGCATCTCGGGCAGCTTCGGCCGCCGCGCAAGCCGGCCGCGCCTGCAGCCAGCTCGGGTTGAGCGCTGCGTCCAGCTCGCTGCGCCAGACCAGGGCGCTGCCGCTCAGGCCCAGCAGCACCAGCAAGAGGCCGGCTGCCAGCGACACCCAGCGGTGCAGCCAGATCCAGAGCTTGCGCGCGTTCCAGCGCCGGGGCCGGGCAGTGTCTTGCATCATGTGCAGCCGCTCCAGGCTCAGAAGGCGCGGCGCCAGCTCAGGCTCAGGCCACGGCCGCGGCCGGCGTAGAAGTCTTCGCCCGTGCCGGCGTAATGCGCCTGGCTGTAGTAGGTGATGTACTGGCGGTTGAACAGGTTCTCGACGCCGGC
>JAIXSD010000109.1 GCA_027484885.1 Rubrivivax sp. | reverse complement strand
TCGCCGACCCGCGCACCACTGCGCAGCAAGGCCTGGCCGCGCGGCACCTCGCCCATCACGGTGATGCAGATGTTCAGCGGCCCGGCCGTGGTGTCGCCGCCCACCAGGGCGATGCCATGCGCCTGGGCCAACTCGAACAGGCCACGCGCAAAGCCGCTCAGAAACACCTCGTCGACTCGCGGCAGGCTCAGCGCCAGAGTGAAGGCGCGCGGCGTGGCGCCACAGGCCGCCAGGTCACTGAGATTGACCGCCAGCGCCTTGTGCCCCAGGCGTTCGGGCGCCACGGTGGACAGAAAATGCCGCCCCTCGACCAGCATGTCGCTGGACACCAGCCACTGCATGCCCGGCGTCGGGTTGATGACGGCACAGTCATCGCCAATGCCCACCGGCACGCCTTCAGCCGACGGGTGGCTCTGGCTCTTGAAATAGCGCTGGATCAGATCGAATTCGCCCATGCGGGGATTGTCTCAGCCCGGAGACGCTGGCCCTCAGCGCGTGCACCCGCCCCTCACCTGCGGCAAAAAGTGCGTGTTCAGAAAGTCCCTCGCCAGGTTCAGCTGCCGCATGGGCGCGCCGTGGCCGCCCTCGATCGCGGTGTGGGCGTGCGCGTGGGCAAAGCCGCTGCGCTGCAGGCTGGCCATCATCTGCTCGGACATGCCCTGGGAGTCCCAGAGTTCGTCCTGCGTGGCGGAGAGAAAAAACACCGGGCCATTGATGTGCTCGACCGGGATGCGGGCGCGGGCCACGGCGGCGCTGTCCTGCATCATCAGGTCGAAGACCTTGCGCTTGTCGCCGGCGATCAGGGCCGGTACCGCGGCTTCGCTCAGCGGTACATAGGGCAGCTCCAGGCCTTGATCGCTGAAAGAGCTGGTGTCAAAGGTTTCGGTGTGGCCGACAAACACAGCGCTGCCCGGCACGACAGCGGCTACGGCCTTGATCTCGGGGCTGCGGCTGGCCAGCAGCAAGGCCAGCTCGGCACCCTTGGAGCCACCGAGCAAGGCAATGCAGCGCGGCTCGATCTGCGGGCTGCTGTGGGCGGCCTTGAAAATGGCTTCGCGCACGCCTTGCAGATCGATGCGGTCGAGCTGGGCGGGGGTGCCGGGAAGACCGAAATAGCCGAGTGCCAACACGGCATAACCATCGGCCAGGAAGCGCTGGCGCATGGCTTCGGCGCGCGGGCCGGCCCAGGCATTGCCACCCTCGGCACCGCCGAGAGCAACCAGCAAAGGGCGCTTGTTGACGGCCTCTCCCTCACCGAGATACAGCTGGGCCTGCACCTGGCCATGATGGACGGGCAGCGGCCGCGGGCCGCCGGCAGCGCTCGCCGCTGCCAGGCCAGGCATCACCCACAGAAACAGCGCAGGCAGCAGCGAACGCCAGGGCTTCCAGCCCGCAATCATCTTCATGACTCGATCTCCTTGACAGCGAGGGCAGAGGCCGGCGGCGCTCCCTCGGGAATGGTTCAAGCCGCAGGCTGACGGAAAAACACCTCATCCACCCGCTTGCCAAACACCTCGGCGATCTTCATCGCCAGCTCCAGCGAGGGGGCGTAACGCAAGCCCTCCAGGGCAATCACGGTCTGGCGGGTGATGCCCACGGCCTGGGCCAGGGCTTCCTGCGTCATCTCGCCATGCTCGAAACGCAGGCGACGGATCTGGTTGACGATGGGCTGGGTGGACGGTTGACCAAGGGCCATGACTCAAGCCCCGCCCGACTGCACATCGCCTTGCAGCTCGCGCGCATCGCGCCAGTAGGCAAAGAGTTGGGCCGCGTACTGGGCCAGGCCGGCAAACATGATGAGGTTGAGCAAGGTGTTGGCGATCAGCCAGTGGGTGAAGCGCTCCATCAGCGGCTTGGGCGCGAAACCGAGGGCCAGCAGAAAGACGGCCAGCAGCCCGATCAGGGTGGAATAGCCGACCCGGTTGGCCAGGGCATCGATGGCGCGGTCGCGTTCGTCCTGCGCTTGAGGCTGGCCTTCGTGCAGCAAGGCCCAGGCGATGGCGCCGCAAGCAAACATGACCCAGCTGTCATAACCGCCCGTACCCCCGGTGTTGCGATGGACCTCGGAGCCCGGCGTCATCAGCACCACCGCGACAAAACCGCAAATCAGGGCGCTGCCCGCCATGTAGAGCCAAGCGCGCCGCTCGGCCGCCGAAGGGTCGCGCCCATGCACAGCATCGCGCTGCCAGCGCCAGCGGGCCCACAGGGCCGAGAGCAGCAGGATCAGGCCGCCCACCCAGCCATCGCGCAGGGGCACGGGGTTCCAACCCGCCGCCAAAGCCGCGCCCAAGCCTAGAAAACCCAGGAGAACCAGCAGGATCTTGATCATGGTCTGAATGCCCGTCAAAGCCGACACAAAGTAAACTTTAACGTACATCGTGTTCGCTTTGCAATACATCCAGGCACAGGACGTGACGGCCGGATGGGTGCGCCGGATCCCCAAGCACCCAGGTCGAACGCGCTGAACGGTCGGGCTACAGGGGAGCTACTCGCTCGCTGCAGGCGGAGCGGGCGGCGCGCTGTGCGCCGTGCCACTCGTGCGCAGGCGCAAGCGCGGCTCGTCTCGCCACAGGCTCAGGTCGCGCGGCACTTCGCCGGGCGTCAGGTCCTGGGCCTCGACAGCGCCCAGATAGCCATCACGGCCCTGCGCCTTGGCGGCGTACAACGCCGAGTCGGCCAGGCCCAGCGTGGCCGGCCAGTCCCAGGCGCGCGGGCGCTGCGGGTCGAGCGGGAAGGCGGCAAAGCCGATGGACACGGTGACCGCCACCGTCTGGCCGAAGCCGATGTCGAAAGGCTGCTCACGCACGGCGGCGCAGGCACGCGCGGCCAGATCGGCCGCATCCTCGCGGCTGGTTTCGCGCACCAGCACCAGCACCTCTTCGCCACCCCAACGCACCAGAGAATCAGTGGCGCGGAAAACGCGACGCAGGCGCTCGGCCAAGGTCACCAGCACGGCATCACCGGCGGCATGGCCATGGACATCGTTGATGCGCTTGAAATGGTCCAGGTCCAGCAGCATGAGCACCAGATCGCTGTCAGGGCCAGGCAGCAGGCTGGCGTCGCCCGCTTCGAAGCGGCGCAGGCACAGGCGCAAATCGTCCTGCAGGCGCAGCTCCAGATAGCGGCGGTTGCGCAGACCCGTCAGCGCATCGGTGAGGCTGGCCTCGCGCAGCTTGGCCGTGCGCTCGTCCACCAGGGCTTGCAGCTCGACCTCACGCTGACGCAGCACGCGGGTGCGCCAGCGCACAAACCCCCACACCGCCAGCAACATCGCCGCCCCGAAGCCCAGGCGCGCCCAGACGGTCTGCCACCAGGCCGGCAGCAGCTCGATCGGCAGCTCCAGCTGGGTGGGGCCCCACAGCGTGGGATGGGCGCTGACGCGCATCTGCAAGGCATAACGCCCTGGTTGCAGGGGGCCGAAGCTGGGACTGCGGGCGCCGGGGTCGACGCTGGTCCAGTCGCTGTCCAGGCCCTGCAGGCGGTACTGGTAGCGCAGGCGGCCGGGGTCGGCATAGTCCAGGCCGGCGAACTCGACGCTGAAGGTGCGCGTGCCGGCCGGCAGCTGCAGGCCATGGAGCAGGCCGCGCTGGGGGTCTTTGAAGGCCAGCGGGTTGGGTGCGGGGTGGGCCGATGCCGTGCCGGGCCGCGCTGGCTCGGCCGCTGGCGGCGAGTAGGGCTGGCCATTGACGCGCAAGGCGCTGACCACCAGCGGGGGTGAGCCGGTGGCGGGCTCGAACAGCTCCGGCCGCACCTGCAGCAGGCCGCGGCTGCCGCCGAACAGCAGGGCGCCGCCCGGCAGCTCGGTGCTGGCGAAGAACCAGAAGCTGCCAAAGGCCGCGCCCTCGCCCAGGCCGAAGCGATCGATGCGGTCGGTCTTGGGGTCGTAGACGGCCAGCTGGCTCCAGATGCGGCCGCGTGTGTCCTCATGCAGATTGCCGCCGTACACGCCTTCGGTGCCCAGGCGCTCGCCGATGCGGTCGAAGCGAGCCCGGCCCTCGGCGTCCCAGCCGCGCAGGCGGTGCAGGCCAGCCACCGCCGTGTCCAGCCACAGCGAGCCATCGCGCGCCAACAGCAGGCCCATGACGATGGGGCTGGCCAGGGTCTCGCCCGGCGATTGCGGCACCGGCTCGAGCAGGCCCGGCGCCGCACCCGCCGGCTCGCGAAACAAGCCTTGCTGGCCGCCAACCC
>JAIXSD010000531.1 GCA_027484885.1 Rubrivivax sp. | reverse complement strand
TCCACCGTCCGGTGCTCCTTCAGCCAGGCGCCTTTGGCGCTGGACTGGGCCTCGCCGGTGGCACGGGCGCGCAGCAGGTCGTACTGGCGCTTGAAGTAGGGCTCGGCAAAGTCACCAGCGACAAACGTCAGCACCGCAAAGACCAGGGCCAGATTGGCCAGCAAGCCCAGGGCGCGGCCGGGGCCTAGGCCGCCGGTGCGCAGAATCGTGAACTCGCTCGATTGGGCCATGCGGGCCAGCGAAAAGATGCTGCCGATCAGCACCGTGATCGGGAACAGCTGGTAGAAGTGGCCAGGAATCGAGAGCAGGGCCAACTGCAAGGCCACCCAGTTGCCGGCGCCGGCACGGCTCATGCGGTCGATTTCATCGACGCAATCGGTGAAGAAAAACAGGGACAAAAACGCCAGGGTGACGAAGGCGACCGCGCCGACGATGTCGCGGTAGAGCAGGCGGCGGACGGTCTTCATGCGGCGTTTCCTGGGCAACTGGCCTTCAGGCCGGCGCCGCGGCGGCGCGGCAGGTGGATGCGGTTGCCTTGATCGCGCCACCACAGCAGCAGCAAGGCCAGGGCCAGCGCACTGCCGTGCACGCTGAGCAGGGCGCCGCTCATGCTCATGCGGCCGCTGGTGATCCAGGCTTGGCTGAGATTGACCAGATTGAAGTAGACGACAAAGGTCAGCAAGGCGAAAAGCAGGTTCCAGTTGCTGGCGCGGCGCGGGTTGGTGGCGGACAGGCCCAGGCCCAGCAGGCACATACTGAAGGCCGAGAGAATCATGCCGAATCGCCAGGCCAGCTCGGCCTGATTGCGGGGCGTGGGGCTGTTGATCAGGTCCAGCGTGGCCAGTGCTTTGGGCGGCAGCTGGTCGGCCGAGCGCAAGACCTGGCTGTCCATCAGCACCTGGTACTCCTCAAAGCGGGCCAGGGTTTTTTCGCCGCCGAAGCCTTTCATCTCATTGCGCTGGCCGCGGTCCAGCACCAGAAAGCGGTCGTCGCCGTCTTGTTCGATGCGACCTTTGGACGAGGTGGTGACCGACTCGGTGTCGTTCTGCTTGGACAAGATGAAGACATTGCGGCCGGTGCGGCCGTCCTCGCTGTCGCGTTCGATGAAGAAGACCCGGCTGCCGTCACGCGAGGGCTGGAACTGGCCGGGCGCCACGCGCGAGAGGTCGCTGCGTTTTTGATAGCGCTCGCGCAGCTGGGCGCTGTTCTGGTTGCCCCAGGGCCAGACCAGCAGGTAGAGCACCATCACCACCAAGAGCACCGGCCAGGCCATGCGGAACACGGGCTTGGCGAATCGGCTCAGGCCGATGCCGCTGGAGAACCAGATCGACATTTCCGAGTCGCGGTACATGCGGCCCAGGCTGGTCACGATGGCGATGAACAGCGACAAGATCAGCATGGTGGGCAGATGGCCCAGCGATGCATAACCCAGCAGCAGCATCACGTCTTGCGGCGCCACGCTGCCGCCCGCCGCCTGGCCCAGGGTGCCGATCAGCATGATGGTGAGGACGGTGGTGAGAATGACCACGAGGGTCACGCCGAAGCTGCGGGCCAACTCGGTGCGTACGGTGGAATCGAATAACATCCTGGGACTTTTTTCTACTCGGCGACATTATGGACTTCCGTACACAGTCTGCGTCCTTTGACGCATTGGCCAGCTTCAATGCTGATGCCTTGATCCTGGTTCTGGGCGGTGACACGCTGCCCGCGGGCCTGGACGCCGGCCTGAGCGCCCTCATCAAGGATGCGATCAAGCTGGGCGACTTCGAGTTGAAAGCCGGCAAGTCGCTGGTGCTGCAGCGCCCCTCCGGAGTGAAGGCGCCGCGCGTGATCCTGGCCGCTTCGGGCAAGACCAGTGTTAAGGCCGCGCGTGCCGCGGTGCAAGCGGCCCTGGGCTTGCTCAAGGGGCGCGGCGTGGCACATGCCGGCGTGGCCTTTGTCGGCTTCGATACGGCTGCCCACGGCGACAGCCTGGCCGAGCAGTTTGTGCTGGCCGCCGGTGATGCCACTTACGTGTACCGTCACACCAAGCCGAGCGCACCGGAAGCCGGCAAGCTGTCCAAGCTGAGCCTGCTGGTGGACAAGGCCGACACGGCCTTCGCCAAGGCCGCCAAGCTGGGCCTGGCCCGCGGCGAAGCGATCGGTGCTGGTGTCGAATTGGCCCGCGAATGCGCCAACCGCCCGGGCAATTACGCCACCCCGACCTTCCTCGGTGAGCAAGTCAAGGCCCTGGGCCAGACCTACGGCCTGAAGGTGGAAGTGCTGGACAAGAAGGCGGTCGAGAAGCTGGGCATGGGCTCCTTCCTTTCCGTCGCGCAAGGCTCGGACGAGCCGCTGCGCTTCATCGTCGCGCGCTACGACGGTGCAGCCAAGACCCAGGCGCCCGTGGTGCTGGTGGGCAAGGGCATCACCTTCGACTCGGGTGGTATCTCGCTGAAGCCGGGCGCCGAAATGGACGAGATGAAGTTCGACATGGGCGGTGCCGCCAGCGTCATCGGCACGCTGCGCGCCGTGGCTGAACTCAAGCCCAAGATCAATCTGGTGGTGCTGATCGCTGCCTGCGAAAACATGCCCAGCGGCCGCGCCCTCAAGCCGGGTGACGTGGTGACCTCGATGTCGGGCCAGACCATCGAAATCTTGAACACCGACGCCGAAGGCCGCCTGGTGCTGTGCGATGCGCTGACCTACGCCGAGCGTTTCAAGCCCGCTGCTGTGGTGGACGTGGCCACGCTGACCGGCGCTTGCGTGATCGCCCTGGGCGGTGTGCGCAGCGGCATGTACGCCAACGACGAGAGCCTGGCGCAAGCCCTGACGGCAGCCGGCGAAGCCTCGCTGGACTTGTGCTGGCGCATGCCTCTGGATGATGACTACGAAGAAGGCCTCAAGAGCAACTTCGCTGACGTCGCCAATGTGGGTTCGCGCGCCGGTGGTTCCATCACTGCGGCCAAGTTCCTGCAGCGCTTTGCAGGCAAGTTTGCCTGGGGTCATCTGGACATCGCCGGCACCGCCTGGAAGGGCGGCGCGGCCAAGGGCGGTACCGGCCGACCGGTGGGCCTGTTGACCCACTTCGTGCTGTCGCAAGTTCGTTGATCGAAGAACGTTGCGGGCGCCGGTGATCGGCGCCCGCTGTTTCTCGTTCATAAGGACCGAATGACAACCGAAGTCAGTTTCTACACCGGCGTTGCCGACCGGCTTGGCTATCTGGTGCGCCTGCTGCGCAAGTCACAGCAGGCCGGGGTGCGCACAGGCGTGTGTGGCCCGGCCCATTTGCTGGGGCGCCTGGACAGCAAGCTCTGGGACGCCGAGCCCAGCATTTTTGTGCCGCACGCGCGCTGGGAAGCTGCGCATGCGGGCACGCCGCTGGGCGAGCACACACCGATCTTGTTGAGTGAGCGCTGCGTGGACTTCCCCCATCGCGAAGTGCTGCTGAATGTCGGCGCTGATATGCCTGAGGGCTTCGAGGAATTCCAGCGCGTGCTGGAGGTGGTGTCGACCGACGCCGAGCAGGTGCAGGCCGCGCGCCGGCGCTGGCGCCGCTATGAAGAGTTGGGCTTCAAGGTCACCCATCACAAGGTGGCCTGAGGGCTTTGGAGCTTTGCCGCTTGCACCCTGGCAAAGCCTGTTGCGATTCCATGCTTTCCCCATGTCGTCACCCCCTCGTTTTGGGGTATGTTCATGGTGTTGAGAATTCAACGGCAAATAACTCTCCTTCTTCCAACTCGGAGGTAATTCATGCAGGTTAAATTGAATGTTGTGGTCGGCGCCGTGGCGCTGATGCTGAGCGGTGCAGCCATGTCGCAAGATCTGGTTGTGAAGATCGGCCACGTCGGCCCCACCAGCGGCGCGATTGCCCACCTGGGCAAGGACAACGAGTTGGGCGCTCGCATGGCCATCACCGAGCTGAACGCCAAGGGCGTGATGATCGGCGGCAAGAAGGCCAAGTTCGAACTGCTGGCCGAAGACGATGCTGGCGATCCGAAGCAAGGCACGGCCGCCGCTCAAAAGCTGGTGGATTCCAAGGTCAACGGCGTGGTCGGTCACCTGAACTCGGGCACCTCCATCCCCGCTTCCAAGGTCTACAGCGACGCTGGCATTCCCCAGATTTCGCCTTCGGCCACCAACCCCAAGTTCACCCGCAACGGCTACAAGACCACCTTCCGTGTGGTGGCTGACGACGTGCACCTGGGCGGCACGCTGGGCAAGTACGCGGTCAAGGAGCTGAAGGGTCAATCGATCGCCGTGATCGACGACCGTACCGCTTACGGTCAAGGCGTGGCTGACGAGTTCGAAAAGGGCGTCAAGGCAGCCGGCGGCAAGGTCGTCGGCCGTGAATTCACCACCGACAAGGCCACGGACTTCACCGCCATCCTGACCAACTTGAAGGCCAAGAAGCCCGATGTGGTCTTCTTCGGCGGTATGGATGCTGTGGCTGGCCCGATGCTGCGCCAGATGAAGCAGCTGGGCATCGAAGCCAAGTTTGTGGGTGGCGACGGCATCTGCTCGGGCGAACTGCCCAAGCTGGCCGCTGGCACCATGGGTGACGGCCAAGTGGTTTGCGCTGAAGCCGGTGGCGTGGAAGGCGAATCGAAGAAGACCTCGGACGCTTTCAAGGCCAAGTTCAAGGAAGCCTACAAGGTTGAAGTCCAGATCTACGCGCCCTACGTCTACGACGCCGTGAACGTGCTGGTCGCCGCCATGGTCAAGGCAGGCTCTGCTGAGCCGGCCAAGTACCTGCCGGTCCTGGCCAAGACCGAAGGTTACAAGGGTGTCACTGGCACCATTTCCTTCGACAACAAGGGCGACATCAAGAACGGCGCTCTGACCATGTACACCTACAAGGGTGGCGAAAAGTCGCAAATCGCCGTGGTTCGTTGATTCATTTCAGCTGACTTCGCAATCCCTAGGCCCGCGCAAGCGGGCCTTTTTTATGGGCTCGGCAAAATGCACACTTTCATATTGACCCCGGAGAATTGATAGAGCTGAACAAATTGTTTCCTGATGGCACATGTGCCAATTTGCGAGAACTCCATGCCCGTGGAATACGCACGCTGCGGGGCGGCGGCATTTCCTGAGGGCGCCATGGAATGCGCTCTACTCTCGCCACTTAGTCGCAGGGGCCTGAAAACTCAATGCTTAGCGTTGCGGCGATTTGTCTTTATTCCCGCCGGTCCCCCTCTAAACGGGGGGCTTTCAAGCAGTGGCGGCGCAGGCATCATTCGCTCGCGATCAAGGTAAGACCCAGTGTCAGATTTGGATCGTTTGCTTGAGCACCCGCTTGTTGCGGGTTCGCTCGGTTCAGAGGACGCGTTTCGACGCATTCGAATTGAAGGCAAACGCTTGACGCTGCAGGCAGTTCAGTTTTAGTGATCGGGGAATAACATGATTCGGATATTCAGCCACTATTTGCATCGGCAAACCTTGCTTCAGGTCTTTTTCGATCTGGGTTTGATCGTCTTTGCGGTGGTCGCCGTGGTCCTGAGTCAGGAAGAGGCCGCCAGCTCGGTCATTCCTTTCGTAGCCTCTCATGGTTTGTCCTTGGCCGGTTGCATGTTTGTCATCAACTCGGCCAGTGGTTTGTACCAGCATGTCCACAACCGCTCGCTGACCGAGTCTTGCGCCCGCGCGCTGCTGGGCCTGCTGTTTGGTCTGCCGCTGGCTTACGCCATCTTCAGCTTGCTGCCGGTCAACCCGGGTCACCGTCAGCTCGTTACCGTCGCGGCCATGGTGGCTGTGGCTGCGGTGATGGTGCACCGTGTGTACGCGGCCCACGCCGGCGCTCAATCCCGCACCCGCACCCGCATCCTGATCTTCGGGTCTGGCGCTGTGGCCAAGACGGTGGGCGCCACGCTCAAGGCCGCTGACCCTCATGCCCTGATCGTGGGCTACCTGGCTGGCCCCAATGAAGAAACGTCGGAAGTGCCTGCCAATGAGCTGATTCAGTCGCGCGGCTCTCTGACCGACACCGCCCGCAGCCTGGGTGTGGATGAAATTGTGGTGGCCTTGTCGGAGCGCCGTGGTGGCAGCATGCCGCTGCGTCAACTGCTGGATTGCAAGCTGTACGGCATTCGCGTGGTTGACATTGCCACCCACTTCGAGAAGACACTGGCCCAGATCAAGATCAGCCACGTCAATGCCGGCTGGTTGATCTTCGGCGATGGTTTCAACCAAGGCGTGTTCCGCACGGCCGTCAAGCGCATCTGCGACATCGTGTTCTCGTCGCTGATCTTCGTCCTGACCTTGCCGGTCATGGCGGTGACCGCCGTGCTGATCAAGCTGGAATCCAAGGGCCCGGTCCTGTACCAGCAAGAACGCGTCGGTCTGAACGGTGCCGTGTTCAAGGTGATCAAGTTCCGCAGCATGCGTACCGATGCTGAAAAGGACGGCAAGCCCCGTTGGGCCACCCTGAACGACGACCGCGTCACCCGTGTGGGCCGCTTCATCCGCAAGGTTCGCATCGACGAACTGCCTCAGCTGATCAATGTGCTGCGCGGCGAGATGAGCATGGTGGGCCCGCGTCCGGAGCGCCAGTTCTTTGTCGACGATCTGATCAACAAGATTCCTTACTTCGCTGTTCGTCACAGCGTCAAGCCGGGCGTCACGGGTTGGGCGCAAGTCCGTTACGAGTACGGCTCGACCGTGGAAGATTCGATCGAGAAGCTGCAATACGACCTGTACTACGTCAAGAACAACTCGCTCTTCCTCGATCTGCTGATCATGTTGGAAACCGTGGCCGTGGTGTTGACCGGCAAGGGTGCCCGCTGATCAAACGCGCGCAAGCTATGCGCAATGGGCCGGCTCTTGGAGCCGGCTTTTTTCTGTCCTGCTCGCGTCGGTTCTGTTCGCTCCAGGCCTATCGATCGCACTTGAGGATCGGCAAATGAACGGTCGATGAGCGAGCGATCGGCATTTGTGCCGAGTCGGCCGGTCCGCGAGCCATGCTCCAATCGCTGATGCTCAACAATTTGCTGGATCTCAGCCTGTTCGGTGATGCGCTGGCCGCTTTGGCCTATGCGGTGTTCACCCTGTACTTTGCTTGGAAGCTGTGCTGGCAGCGCAGCGCGCCGGCGCACAGCGTGTCCTATGTCTTCTTGTCCGCCTTGGTGGTCAGCAGCGCCTGGGCTGCGCTGTCCTGGCTGACCCAATGGCTGCGTCTGCCGATCGAGGTGGATGTGTGGTTGATCCCGCTGGCCGACTGGTTGCGCTATGGCCTCTGGCTGGCCTTTGTCTGCTTGCTGCTGCGTCCGGCGGATGGTGGCGCACGGGCCGCCGGCTTGCCGCGCCTTGTGCCTTTGGCGGGCTTGGTTTCCTTGATCTCCCTGGGCTTCTTGCTCTCACGCGAGTACAGCAGCCCCTGGTTGTCCTGGCCCGTCATGCTGAGTCGGCCTGCAGCGTTTGCATCCCTGGCTCAGGCCGTGGTCGGGCTGATCCTGGTGGAGCAGTTGCTGCGCAATGTCTCGGCCGATTCGCGCTGGAATGCCAAGCCGGTCTGTCTGGGGCTCAGCGCGATCTTTGCGTTTGACCTGTTCTTTTTCTCTCAGGCGGCTTTGTTCCGTCGCTTCGACAGCGATGCGCTGAGTGTTCGCGCCCTGGTGCACAGCCTGGCCGTGCCTTTGCTGTTCATGGCGGCGCGGCGTCAGGTGGATTGGCTGGACAAGCTCCACGTCTCCCGGGCTGCCGTGTTCCATTCGGCGGCATTGCTGCTGGTGGGCGCGTATCTGCTGCTGGTCTCGGGCGTTGGCTATTACGTGCGCTACACCGGCGGCGAGTGGGGGCGGGCGCTGCAACTGGCGCTGATGTTTGTGGCCATGATTGCGCTGGCCGTGGCCGTGCTGTCCGGGGCCATTCGGGCGCGCCTGAAGATCTACATCAGCAAGAATTTCTTCAACTACCGCTACGACTATCGCGAGGAATGGTTGCGCTTCACCGCCATCCTGTCGTCGGGCAGTTCGCCCCAGGAAATGGGGCAGACCGTGGTCAAGGCCTTGGCCAATCTGGTGGAGGCGCCCTCAGGTGCGCTGTGGTTGCGCCGGGGTGTGGAGGCCGAGCTGGGCCCCGTCGTGCACTGGAATCTGCCTCAGCAGGAACAGTCTGAACCTCTGTGCTCGACGTTTTGCGAGTTTCTGCGCGTGCGCAACTGGATTGTGGATATTCAGCAGTTGCATGCCCAGCGACAGAGCTACGAGGGCGTGGTCTTGCCCTCTTGGCTGCAGGCTGATGCGCGCTACTGGCTGGTCATCCCGTTGATCGTCGGCGGGGAATTGCTGGGCCTGGTCGTGCTGGGGCGTCCGCGAGCGCCGATCGAGGTCAACTGGGAAGTCCGCGATTTGCTCAAGACGGCCAGCAGCCAGGCCGCCAGCTATCTGGCGCAAATGCAGGCGGCTGAAGCCCTGCTCGAGGCGCGCAAGTTCGATGCCTTCAATCGCATGTCCGCCTTTGTGGTCCATGATTTGAAGAACATCGTCACGCAGCTGTCCTTGATGATGAAGAACGCCAAGCGGCTTCGAGATAATCCTGAGTTTCAGCAGGATATGTTGGACACGGTGGAGAACTCACTGGAGAAGATGCGGCAGCTGATGCTGCAACTGCGAGAGGGCGAAAAGCCGCATGGGGTGAGCAGCGGTGTCGATCTGGTCAGCATTGCCAAGCGTCTGGCCTCCGCGGCCGAGGCCAAGGGGCGCCGCCTGAACCTGCAGCTGAGTCAAGGCTTGCGCACTCGCGGGCATGAAGACCGGGTCGAGCGCGTGATCGGGCATGTTGTGCAAAACGCCTTCGATGCCAGCGCCGCCGAGGCCGAAGTGAGCCTGATCTTGGAACAGAATGGCAGCATGGCGCAGCTCATCATCTGCGACCAAGGGTGTGGCATGAGCGAAGAGTTCATCCAGAACCGGCTCTTCAAACCATTCCAGACCACCAAGACCAGCGGCATGGGCATTGGCGCCTATGAGAGCTATCAATACCTGCAAGAGCTGGGTGGAAAAATTTCGGTGGACAGCAAACTCAAGATCGGGACCACAGTGACGATTTCTTTGCCCTTGTTTCATGGCGGCGGTGCCGGTGAACGCAGCTTGGTGGGGGGCGCATGAACGCCACACGTCAACAGCCCTTGCTGATCGTCGAGGACGATCTGTCGCTGCAAAAGCAATTGAAATGGTCGCTCGATCGCTTCGAGTCGGTGCTGGCTCAGGATGTGGCTTCCGCCGTGCTGCAGTTCAGGCGCCACAGCCCGGCTGTGGTGACCATGGACCTCGGGCTGCCGCCGGATCAGGATTCGGTGTCCGAGGGTTTCAAGTGTTTGGAAAAGCTGCTGGAGCTGGACCCTGCGGCCAAGGTCATCGTGCTGACCGGCCAGAACGACCAGGACAATGCGCTGCGCGCGATTCGCATGGGCGCTTACGACTTTCTGTCCAAGCCGGTCGATCCGGATGTGCTGAGCCTGACGGTGGAGCGCGCTTACCGGCTTTACGAGCTGCAGCAAGAAAACCGCCGCTTGCAAACCGCCCAGCAGACCGGCGCTCTCAGCGGCCTTGTCACGCGTGACGCTCAGATGCAGCGCATCTGCCGTACGATCGAGAAGGTGGCCAGCAGCGACGTCACCGTGCTTTTGCTCGGCGAGAGCGGCACCGGCAAGGAGGTGCTGGCGCAGGGACTGCATGAGGCTTCCAAGCGGGAAGGGCGCTTCGTCGCCATCAACTGCGCCGCCATTCCTGAAAACCTGTTGGAGAGCGAGCTCTTCGGCTACGAGAAGGGCGCCTTCACCGGTGCCAGCAAAACCACCATCGGCAAGATCGAGACGGCCCACGGCGGCACCTTGATGCTCGACGAAATTGGTGATCTGCCCATGCCTTTGCAGGCCAAACTCTTGCGCTTTTTGCAGGAGCGGGTGATCGAGCGGGTGGGCGGCCGCAAGGAGATCCCCATCGACGTGCGCGTGATCGGCGCCACCCATCAGGACTTGAAGGGGCAGATCAGCTCGGGTGGCTTCCGGGAAGACTTGTACTACCGCCTGGCCGAGATCGTGATCGACATCCCCGCCTTGCGCGAGCGCCAGGGGGATGCAGTCTTGCTGGCCCACACCTTCCTGCGCAAGTTCAGCAGCGAGCTGCGCCGCCCCGGTTTGAGCCTCGGTGAGGATGCCATCCGCAAGATCGAGGCCTACCCCTGGCCCGGCAATGTGCGGGAGCTGCAGAACATCATCAAGCGCGCAGCCATCATGGCCGATGGCCAGCAAATCACGGCCGACGATATCGGCATCGCGGCAGCCGCGCCGGCCGAGGGCGAAGAGGCTCCGATCCTGGACTTGCGCACCGTGCGCGAGCGGGCCGAGCGCCAGGCCGTGGTGGCCGCCTTGGCTCGGGTGGACGGCAATATCGTGCGGGCCTCGGAGCTGCTGGGTGTCAGCCGCCCGACGCTGTACGACTTGATGGACAAGCTGCAAATCAAGGCATGAGCCGAGCCGGGCGGGGCCGTCGTCCCAACTGCTGCGGCAAAGCCCGCATGCGCGCGCGCCGGCTTCGTTAGGCTCCGGCGGATGGGGCCTGCCATGCGTTTTATGGCAAAGCGGTGAATTTCAGCGGTTTCTGGCTGTCAAAAAGCCGGGTGTCTTGCCGCTTGCAAACTTTGTCACGATTTGTGCGCACGGCGTATATTGATCGGATGGTGGCGTGCCTGCGCTCGCAGCGCATTGAGGGCTCGCTACTCCCGCTGATTCCAAGTCCCGCAGCCAGCGCGCCGCGGAATCCTGGGGGACGCATCAGATTGAGGAATCTATGAGTCAAATCCGCCGGTCCAGTTTCCGCAAAAGCCTCCACCAACAGCTGCGCAGCTTGTTTCGCAAGTTCCCGCAGAGCATTCGCTTTCCTTTCTACCGGCGCATGGTGGACTGCGATCCCGCGCCCGACAGTCGGCTGGAGTTGAAGATTGCGGAAAGCCAGGAGGAGCTGGAGGCTTGTTTTCAGATCCTGCATGACGCTTACGTTTCCAGCGGCTTCATGAAGCCACATCCGTCGGGCATGCGCGTTACGATTTATCACGCCTTGCCCACGACCACGACCCTGTGCGCCAAATTTGAAGGCCGTGTGGTGGGCACGATTTCCATCATCCGCGAAGGCGTGTTTGGCTTTCCCATGCAAACGGCCTTTGACCTGACTCAGGTGCGCGCCAAGGGCGGGAAGATTGCGGAGATCTCCGCACTGGCGGTGCACCCTGAGTTCCGCCGCACCGGCGGCGCGATTCTGTTCCCTTTGATGAAGTTCATGCGTGAGTACTGTGCCGAGTACTTCGACACCCGGCATTTGGTGATCGCGGTGAACCCCGATCGCATCGAGCTTTACGAGGCGGTGCTGTACTGCGAGCGGCTTCAGGAGAACGTCGTCGATCGCTATGACTTCGCGAACGGCGCACCGGCCGTCGGCGCAACTTTGGATCTGCGCACAGCTGCAGCGGTGTTCAAGCAGGGCTACGGCGGTCGGCCGCCGCGCAAGAACCTTCACAAGTATTTTTTTGAGCTGACCCTGCCCAATATCAAGCGGCCAGGCCGCAAGTACTTCACCACCAACGACCCGGTGATGACGCCTGAGTTGCTGAACTACTTCTTCAATCAGCGGACCCAGGTTCTTCCCGAGCTCGACGATCGCAAAAAGTCCTTGCTCTGGTCCATCTACGACCAGGTGGAGTACCGCGCGGTCCTGCCCCTGATGCAGGGCTCGGCCGACCATGGCCACCCCTTGCGGCGTCATCAGCGTTATTCCATCCGCTGCCCCGGGGCGGTGGAGTTTGATCTGGGCGGCCAGAAGCGCAGCTTTGTGCTCGATGTGATTGAAATCTCGCTCTCCGGTTTTCAGGCCGAGTGCAAACTCAATATCCCCCTGGATCAGGACGGCTGGGCGGAGATCGACTTGGGTCAGAACAAACGCTCACGAGTTGAAGTCCGTTCGGTGCGTCATCGCGAAACCGAGGCCGGCCATTTCTACGGTTTCAAATTGGCCGAAGCCGATGTCACCTGGCGTGAATGCGTGGCCGCGCTGGAGATGAGCTTGACCTCGGGAGATTTGGCTTGATGCCGGCCACGCCTGTGAGCAGCCGGTCGTGCGGGCACGGCGGGCGCTTTGTGCTCGGGGCGACTTGGGCGCGAGCTGCCCGCGTGCTGGGGGCGGCTGCGACGGCCCTGCTGAGCTGTGTGGCGCTTGCCCAAAGCCCGGCGTCGCCGCCCACCAGCCCGGCCGAGATCATTGCGCGCAGCAAGCCATCGGTCGTGCTGGTAGGGACTTTCAACCCGCTGGCCAATCCACGCTTTTCTTTCCGTGGGACTGGTTTTGCCGTGGCGGACGGCACCCGCATCGCCACCAATGCCCATGTCTTGCCTGAACCGGGCTCGGAGCAGGAATCGCAGGTGGTGGTCCAGGTCAAGCAGCCCAGTGGTGCCTGGGAGACCCGCAAGGTGCAGGACGTCACCTTCGATCGCTCGCAGGACCTGGCCATTCTCGACATCGGCGCCCCGGCGCTGCGACCGCTGCCTTTGCGGACCGAGCTGCCGGCGGAGGGCACCGAGGTGCTGTTCATTGGCTTCCCGATTGGCGGTGCGCTGGGCTTCTCGCATGTCAGCCATCGCGGCATGATCTCGGCGATCACCCCGGTGGCGCTGCCCGCGCCCAGCTCCAATTCACTCAACGCGCGCAATCTTTCGCAGCTGCGCGCCGGCAGCTTCAACATCTTGCAACTCGATGGCACAGCCTACCCGGGCAACAGCGGCGGCCCGGTGCTTGATGCCCGCACGGGCGAGGTGCTGGGCGTCATCAATATGGTCTTGATCAAGAGCACCAAGGAATCGGTGCTCGCCCAGCCCTCAGGTATCAGCTACGCCATACCGATAGAGAACGTGGCTCGCATTTTGCAGCGCTGATCCGCCGGCATCTGGCCCGGCCCGTCCTGCCTTGCTTGCAGTAGAGGAGTTGTTATGAAGATTTTGATCACCGGTGGCGCAGGGTTCATTGGCACCCATACGACACGCGCCTTGGTGGCGCAAGGTCACCAAGTGCGCATCCTGGACAGCCTGGACCCCCAGATTCACGGCACCGACCCGAAGTTCAGCGCCGAATTGCAGCAACTGGCGGAATGCCGGCTCGGCTCGGTGCTCAGCTTGAGCGATTGCATGCAGGCGCTGGAGGGCATCGATGCGGTCTACCACATGGCTGCGCGCACCGGTGTGGGCCAAAGCATGTACGAGATCGCGGACTATGTGTCCACCAATGTGCTCGGAACGGCCGTGTTGCTGGAGGCCGTTCTGAAGAAAAAGCTGGAGCTGCATCGCCTCGTGCTGTCCTCCTCGCGAGCGATTTACGGTGAAGGCCTGTACAACTGTTCAAGCCACGGCGTGCAACACCCTGAGATCCGCTCGGTGGCGGCGATGAATCGGGGCGATTTCTCGATGCCCTGTCCGCATTGCCAATCGCCCATGCAGGCACTGCCCACCACCGAGGACTGCCCCTCCGCCCCCTTGTCGGTCTATGCGCGAACCAAGAAGGAGCAGGAGGACTACTGCGACTACTTTGCCAAGACCTACCGCTTGCCCGTCACCACGCTGCGCTATTTCAATGTCTACGGCTCCGGCCAATCCTTGAAGAACCCCTACACCGGGGTGGTGTCCATCTTCTTTTCGCTGCTGCGCGAGGGCAAGGCCTTGTCCATGTACGAGAGCGGATTGCCCATCCGCGATTTCGTGCACGTGCGCGATGTGGTGCAGGCCAATCTGCTGGCTTTGAATGCCGGGGCTGCCGATCAGAAGTTCAATGTCGGATCCGGGGTGCCGGCGACCATCGCCGACATCGCACGCACGCAGGCGCAGGCCATGAAGCTGGAGGCGCAGCTGGAAGATCGGGGCGAGTTCCGCGTCGGCGACATCTTTGCCTGCTACGCAGACTTGGAGCATTCGCGCCGCGATCTGGGTTTCATACCGCAGATGGACCTGCTGCACGGCATGCAGGAGTTTGTCGCCTGGGCCTCGGGCGAGGCCTCCGAGAATCTGTACGACAAGACGGTGAGCGAGCTTCGCGCCCACGGTCTGTTCGGCCAGGCGCGTCGCTCGTGATGCCGATGCGCTTGCCAGAACCTTCATTGCTGGGTGCTTGTTGATGTCTGCTTCGAAACTGCTGTTCGTGGCCGAGGCGGTGTCCCTGGCCCATGTGGCGCGGCCCAGCGTGTTGGCGCATTGCGCGGTCGAGGCTGGCCATGAGGTGGTCTTTGCCAGCAATGGCCAGTTCCCCATTTGCTCGGCCAGCCCGGACTGGCAGTCCCACACCTTGCAGAGCATCGCCCCGGCGGTGTTTCTGCAACGCCTGGCCGCCGGGCAGCCGGTCTACACCGAAGAGGAGTTGCGTGCCTACGTGGCGGCCGACATCCAGATGCTGGAGTCTCTGCGCCCGGCCGCCGTGGTCGGCGACTACCGCCTGTCTTTGAGCGTGGCGGCGCGCAAGGTGGGCATCCCCTTGCTCTCGATAGCCAATGCCCATTGGAGCCCTTTTGCCCGCGATCAGCGCATGCAGGCGCCCGAGATGGCGCCGGCGCGCTACCTCGGCTACGCCGGCCTGGACCTGGTGTTTCGGGCGGTTTGGCCCTGGGCCAGCCTGCACCACTGCGCGGCCATGAACCGCGTTCGTGCAGACCACGGCCTGCCGGCCTATCGCAGCTTGCGCGAGTACTACTGTGACGGCGACCTGACGCTGTATTCGGACACGCCAACCTTGGTGCCGACCGAGGCCTTGCCGGCTGCGCATCGCTATGTCGGCCCCATCGTCTGGTCGCCGAGCATGGACACGCCGGCTTGGTGGGATCAGCCGCAGACCCAAGGTCGGCCGCTGGCCTACATCACCCTGGGTTCGACCGGCAGTGT
>JAIXSD010000632.1 GCA_027484885.1 Rubrivivax sp. | reverse complement strand
CCGATCTCAGTGTGCTTTTGCGGCGGAATGTTGATACCAGCAATACGTGCCATGGTGGTCCTCTAGTCCTGTCGTGCGGCCAATCAGCCCTGGCGCTGCTTGTGGCGCGGGTCGGTGCAGATCACACGCACCACACCCTTGCGGCGGATGATCTTGCAATTGCGGCACATCTGCTTCACGGATGCCGAAACTTTCATGGTCTGCTCCTTGGCCTAACTCTTATGCGCTCTCACGCGTTCCCGGGGGTTCAAACAGCTCACTTCGCCCGGAACACGATGCGAGCACGACTCAAATCGTAGGGCGTCAGCTCCACGGTCACCTTGTCGCCTGGCAGGATGCGGATGTAGTGCATACGCATCTTGCCGGAGATGTGACCGAGAACGACGTGCCCGTTCTCCAACTTCACCCGAAACGTGGCATTGGGGAGGTTCTCAAGAATCTCGCCCTGCATTTGAATGACGTCGTCTTTCGCCATGCCTTACGTTGCGGAGTGGGTTGAATAAAAACCTTATCTCTCGGCCAACTCGTCGCCCCTCAGGACTTGAAGCTGGCTTTCTTCAGCAGCGACTCGTACTGCTGACTCATGATGTAGCTCTGCACCTGGGCCCAGAAGTCCATCGTGACAACCACGATGATCAGCAGGGATGTTCCGCCGAAGTAGAACGGAACGTTGTACTTCAGTGTCAGGAATTCCGGCAACAGACAGACCAGCGTGATGTACACAGCGCCAGCCAGCGTCAGCCGGGACAGGATCTTGTCAATGTGCTTCGCGGTCTGCTCACCCGGGCGAATGCCAGGAATGAACGCACCACTCTTCTTCAGGTTGTCCGCCGTTTCGCGGCTGTTGAACACCAACGCCGTGTAGAAGAAGCAGAAGAACACGATCGCGCCAGCGTACAGCAACACGTAAATCGGCTGGCCCGGGCTCACCATCGCAGCCAGGTCTTTCAGCCACCGTATGCTGTCACCGGTCGCCACCCAGCTGACGATGGTCGTCGGCAACAGGATGATCGACGACGCAAAGATCGGCGGGATGACACCCGACATGTTCAGCTTGAGCGGCAGATGAGACGACTGGCCACCGTAGACCTTGTTGCCAACCTGGCGCTTCGCGTAGTTCACCAGAATCTTGCGCTGACCACGCTCCACGAACACGACAGCAAAAGTCACCAACACCACCAGCGAGATCACGACCAGCGCTGAGCCATAGCCCATGGCACCCGTCCGAACCAGCTCGAACAGACCGCCAATCGCGCCTGGCAGGCCCGCCGCGATACCACCGAAGATCAGGATCGAAATACCGTTGCCAAGACCGCGCTCCGTGATCTGCTCACCCAGCCACATCAGGAACATGGTGCCAGCAACCAGGCTCGACACCGTAGTCACCCGGAACATGAAACCAGGGCTCAGCACCAACCCAGCCGACTGTTCCAACGCCAGCGCAATCGACAGGCTTTGAAACAGAGCCAAGCCCAGGGTCGCGTACCGCGTGTACTGGGTGATCTTGCGGCGGCCGGCCTCACCTTCCTTCTTGAGCTGCTCCAACGTCGGCACGACGTAGGTCATCAGCTGCAGAACGATCGACGCCGAGATGTAAGGCGTGATGCCCAACGCGAACACGGTGAAGCGCGACAAAGCGCCGCCCGAGAACATGTTGAACAGGCTCAGGATGCCACCAGCCTGACCCTTGAAAAATTGGGCCAGCTGGTTAGGGTCAATACCCGGCACCGGGATGTGCGCCCCGATGCGGTAGACAACCAGAGCCAGCAGCAGGAAGACAAGACGGCGGCGCAGGTCGCCGAACTTGCCACTCTTGGCCAGCTGATTCGCGTTGGTAGCCACGCTGGATCAGTTCCTTGTGAGCTGGATCAGGCGACAGAGCCGCCGGCCGCCTCGATGGCTGCCTTGGCGCCCTTCGTGGCGTTCACGCCCTTGAGCGTGACCTTGCGTTCGATCGAGCCGGACAGGATGACCTTGACCGACTTGGCCAGTTGCGGCACAAGGCCGACCGCCTTCAGCGTCGACACGTCGATCTCGTCGCCAGCCAGGACCTGGAGGTCAGACAGCGTGATCTCGGCGTTGTACTTGAGCGTCAGCGACTTGAAGCCACGCTTGGGAAGGCGACGCTGCAGCGGCATCTGGCCGCCTTCGAAGCCGACCTTGTGGTAGCCACCAGCGCGGGACTTTTGACCCTTGTGGCCGCGACCTGCTGTCTTGCCCAGGCCGGAGCCGATGCCACGGCCGACACGGCGCTTGGCATGCTTGGCGCCCTCAGCGGGCTTGATCGTGTTGAGTTCCATCGTCTTGTCCTCGATGTGCAATGGCACTTAAAGCACCTGCACCAGATAGGCGATCTTGTTGATCATGCCGCGCACGGCGGGCGTGTCTTCCAGCGTGCTCTGGCTGTTCAGCTTGCGCAGACCCAGGCCGACCACGGTGGCACGGTGCGAGGCGCGGCAGCCGATGGGGCTACGCACCAGCTTGACCGTCACGGTTTTCTTGTCAGACATCTTGTGCTCCGCTTGGGCGATCAGTTGAAGATTTCTTCAACCGTCTTGCCGCGCTTGGCAGCGACTTCCGACGCCGT
>JAIXSD010000335.1 GCA_027484885.1 Rubrivivax sp. | reverse complement strand
TGGCGGAAGCTGTGAGATTCGAACTCACGGAGGGGATAAACCCTCGCCGGTTTTCAAGACCGGTGCCTTAAACCGCTCGGCCAAGCTTCCAAAAGTCTTGCGCGTGTATCGCAGCGGACCCGCATTCTAGCCGCAAGCCAGCCTCACCCCGGCTTCTGCGCCTGCTCGCATTGCACCTGAACCAGCTCCAGGCAGCGGCCGTGTTCGACCCGCGCGGCGCTGAGCTGGCCGCCCCAGATGCAGCCGGTGTCCAGGGCCAGCAGATCCGGGCGCTGCAGCAGGCCCAGGGTGGACCAGTGGCCAAAGGCGATCGGCTGGCCCGCGGTGCGGCGGCCCGGGGCGTCGAACCAGGGCAGCCAGCCGGGCGGGGCGCTGGCGCTGTCGCCCTTGGTCTTGAGGTCCATGCGGCCCTCGGCGTCGCAAAAGCGCAGGCGGGTCAGGGCGTTGATGATGAGGCGCAAGCGCTCGGGGCCGCGCAGCTCCTCGCGCCAGCGGTCGGGTTCGTTGCCGTACATCTGCGGCAGGAATTCGGCCAGCTCGGGGCCACGCAGCAGGGCTTCCACCTCGCCGGCCAGACTCAGGGTCTGGGCCACGCTCCAGTCGGGCAGCACGCCGGCATGCACCATCAGCCAGCCCTGGGCCTGCACCGCCAGGCGCTGCTGGCGCAGCCAGTCGAGCAGGGCAGGGCGGTCGGGGGCGTCGAGGATGTCGCCGAGCGTGTCGCCCTTGGAGGCCTTGCGTGCTCCATGCGCCATGGCCAGCAGATGCAGGTCGTGGTTGCCAAGCAGGCAGGTGGCCGCTGCTCCCAGGCTGCTGAGGCGGCGCAGGGTTTGCAGCGAGGCCGGGCCGCGGTTGACCAGGTCGCCGAGAAAGTAGAGCTGGTCGCGCGAGGGCGAGAAATCGATGCGTTTCAGCAGGCGCTCGAGCGCGTCGCAACAGCCCTGCAGGTCTCCGACAAGATAGTTCATTGCGGGATTGTGCTGCCTTCGCTGTCAAAGGCTTCTGCTACGCTTGCGGCCTCTTGCAATCGCCCGCGCTCAGATCCGGGTTTTCCCGGTGGTGGCGCCTTCAATGGATACCGCGCTCGTACTCTTTCTGATTCTGCTCAACGGCTTGTTTGCGATGTCGGAGATGGCGCTGACCGCCAGCCGCAAAGCGCGTTTGCAGGTCATGGTCGAAAGTGACGAAGCCGGGGCGCAGGCCGCCATGGACCTGCACGAGAACCCGACCAAATTCCTCTCGACCGTGCAGATCGGCATCACCTCGATCGGTGTGCTGAACGGCATCGTCGGCGATGCCGCCTTCTCGGGCCCGCTGGCCGCCTGGCTGACCGCCACTTTTGACCTGCACGCGAAAGCGGCCGAGATCACCTCGACCGGCCTGGTGGTGGTGATCTTGACGGTGCTGACCATCGTCTTCGGCGAGCTGGTGCCCAAGCGCATCGGCCAGATCTATCCCGAGACGGTGGCTCGCCTGGTGGCGCCGCCGATGGAGCTGCTGTCGCTGACCGTGCGCCCACTGGTGCGGCTGCTGACCTTTTTCACCGAGGCCACGCTGGGCCTGATCGGCCTGCGCGGCCGTGCCCAGCGCGGGGTGACGGAAGAAGAAATCGCCGCCAGCCTGGAAGAGGGCCTGGACGCCGGCGTGATCGAGGAACACGAGCACCAGATGGTGCGCAATGTCTTCCGCCTGGATGAGCGCGAGATCGGCTCGATGATGATTCCGCGCGCCGAAATCGCCTGGCTGGATGCCGACGATTCGCCCGAGCAGGTGCTGGCCGTGCTGCGCGCCCATGGCTACAGCCGCTACCCGGTCTGCCGCGGCGACCTCAGCGAGGTGCTGGGTGTGGTCTCGGCCCAGGCCTTGTTGCAGCGCGCCCTCAGCGGCGAGGAGCTGGCCCTGGTGCAGGATCTGGAGCAGCCGGTGTTTGTGCCGGAGACACTCTCGGGCATGGAGTTGCTGGAGCATTTCCGCGCTTCGGACGCGCCCCTGGTGTTTGTGGTGGATGAATACGGCGAGGTGCAGGGCGTGATCTCTGTGCGCGACGTGCTGGAAGCGATCGCGGGCGAATTCAATGCGCCCGGTGATGGTGATGCCTGGGCGGTGCAACGCGAGGACGGGAGCTGGCTGCTCGATGGCCTGATCCCCGTGCCTGAGCTGAAAGACCGCCTGGCGCTGAAGGAACTGCCCGAAGAAGACCGTGGGCGCTACAACACCCTGGCCGGCATGATCATGCTGCTGCTGGGGCGCTTGCCGCGCACGGCCGATGTGGTGGAGTGGAACGCCTGGAGATTCGAGGTCGTGGACCTCGATGGCAAGCGTGTGGACAAAGTGCTGGTCAGTCGACTGGCGGTAGATGGAGAAGAGTAAATGAGTACACCCCCGCTGTATGGGAATCTGGTGCCCCTGGACCGCGAGGCCCACAAGAAGCTGCGTCTGAAGACGGACCTGTCGACCGTGGAGCGCGTGGTCGGCCAGAACTCGCTGTTCCTGGCAGCGGTCGAGTTCGCCGAAGCCTGCAAGGAATACCCGATCGTGTTCGTGCGCGTCGGCGAAACCCCCACCGACGGCTCCAAGCAAGCCGTGGCTCCGCTGGCCGTGCTGGGCCTGAAGCCCGCCACCAATCTGTTCATCAAGGACGGCAAGTGGACCGGTAACTACGTGCCCGCCTTTCTGCGCCGCTACCCCTTCGCCATGGCCCGTCTGGACCAGAACGAAGAGCAGATCGCCCTGTGCTTTGACAGCGAATGGCCCGGTTTCTCCGAGACCGAAGGCAACTCCCTGTTCGCCGAAGACGGCCAGCCGACCGAGTTCCTGCTGAACGCCAAGAACTTCCTGGAAAGCTTCGAGCAAGAGTCCGAGCGCACCCGCGCCATCTGCGCCCACCTGGTGGAGCTGGACCTGCTGCGCGATATGCGCTTCGAAGCCACCCTGGGCAACGGCGAAAAGCTGGACGTCGAAGGCTTCATGGCCGTGGACGAGCAAAAGCTGGCCGAGCTGCCCGACGACAAGGTCGTGCAGCTGCACCGCAACGGCCTGCTGGCCCTGCTGGAAATGCACCGCGTCTCCATGGGCAATATGAGCCGCCTGGCGGTTCAGCACACCAGCGCCGCCGCCTGATTGGCCAAGGCCTGACGCCCAGCCTGCACTGACTGCGGGCCCGAGCAGCTCCTGACAAACCCGCTGCGGGTTTGCAGGAGCTGTTTTCTTTTCGGGCCCTGGCTACGATGCGGCCACAAAAATCCTTCCGGGCTTGTAGTCGATGTCGGTCTTGGTGTTTGAAGGCTTTTTGTCCACCCCTGAAATGCTGTCGCTCCTGGAGCCAGCCAGCGTGGTGCAGACGATGATGGATTTCGAGGCGGCTCTGGCGCGTGCGCAGGGCCGCTGTGGCGTGATTCCGCTGCCCGCGGCACAGGCGATTGCCAGCCTGTGTCGGGTCGAGTTGTATGACGTGCCGGCGCTGATCCAATCCAGCGTGCCGGCGGGCAGCCTGGCCCTGCCGGTGGTGCAGAAGCTGGCGGAAACCGTGGGCCTGTTCGACCCCGTGGCCGCCGGCTATGTGCACTGGGGCAGCACCAGCCAGGACATGGTGGACAGCGCCATGGCCCTGCTGCTGCGCCGCGCCCTGGGCCTGATCGAAGACGATCTGCTGCAGCTGCTCGGCCATTTGCTGGATCTGGCCGAGGCCCACCCGGCAGTGCCGGTGCTGGCGCGCACCTTGATGCAGCCGGCCCAGGTCAGCAGCCTGCGCTACCGGGTGCTCAACTGGGTGCAGCCCTTGTTGCGCAGCGCCCAGGCTCTGCGCGAGACGGCCGATGAGGCCTTGCAGCTGCAGTTTGGCGGTGCGGTGGGCACCCTGGGCATGTTGGGCGATCAGGCCGAGGCGGTGAGCGCAGCCTTGGCGGCCGAGCTCAAGCTGCCGCAAGCGGCCATGCCCTGGCACACCCAGCGGGACCGCATGGTGCGCCTGGGTGCGGAGCTGGGCATTCTCTGTGGCGCCCTGGGCAAGCTGGCGCGCGATCTGGCCTGGCTGTGCCAACCTGAGATTGCCGAGATGGCCGAGCGCCAGCCCGAACCCGGCAGCCCGGCCACGGCCAATGCCAGCGAGCCCGGCCGCGGCTTCAAGCGCAGCGCCAGCAGTGTGATGCCGCACAAGAACAATCCGGTGGCTTTGCTGCGCGCCCTGGCCGCCGCCGAGCGTGCGCCCCAGCGTGTGGCCGGCCTGCTGGCCAGCATGCCGCAGGAGCTGGAGCGCGGCCTGGGTGGCTGGCATGCGGAACTGGCCGAGATGAGCGGCTTGCTGCTCCATGCCCATGGCGCCACGCGCGCGCTGGCCGAGGGTGTGCAGGGCCTGCGCGTCTTCCCGGCGCGCATGCGCGAGCAGATCGAGGCGCAGCAGGAGCTGGTCTTTGCCGAGGCGCTGACGCTGCTGCTGATCCCGCTGCTGGGCCGCGAGCCGGCCCACCGGCTGGTGGAGCAGCTCTGCCACCAGGTCACGCCGGGTGGTGCCGGCCTGCTTGCGCTAGCCCAGGCCCGTTGCAGCGAGGATGTCCGC
>JAIXSD010000456.1 GCA_027484885.1 Rubrivivax sp. | reverse complement strand
GAGCGCGCTCAACAACGCCTACACCTCGATCGCACGCTGAAGCTGCCTGCCATGGCTCGCCACCGGTGGCGGTGCCCTTGACGGCCCTCCGTTGATACCGTTGCCGTCGTTTGCATCGCGGGCCAGCCTTTGCTGTACACAACGTACACAGACAGCGTCACCTTGGGTTTTTACACTTGCGGCTCCAAATCTGAGAGGCGTTCAACAGGTCGATGACCTGGTCTGAAAACCACTCAGCCCGCACCGCAAAAATCAGGAACACCCATGTCTTCGCTGCCCACCCGTCTCGCTTCTGCACCTCGTCTTCGTCCGGTTTGGGCTGCTCTGGCTTTGTCATCCCTGGTGGCACTCACCGCCTGCGGTGGTGGCGGGGGCGGCGGCAGTGAAGTCACGCCCCCGCCCCCGCCGCCGGCCAATGCGCCGGAGCTGATGGTCAGCCTGAGCCTGCCCGAGGCTCAGGTGCCCTCGGGCTACACCCAGACCATGGCCACCCTCAAGCTGCGCAATGTCGGCAAGGGCGTGGCGGCCACCACCGATGTCAGCATCGTGGCCGATGCGCTGCTGGAAGGCCTGAAGGTCGTCAACTGCCAGTCCGACAACACCGGCACCGCCTGCCCCGCCACCGGTTCGCGCATGACGGTGAGCAATTTGCAGCCGGGCGCCACGCTTACGTTTGATATCACCGGCACCGTCAAGCTCGGCACCAGCGGCACGGTCAATCTGGAAGCTTCGGCCAGCACCGGCACGGGCACCCAGCTGTCCAGCAGCAAGATGGGCGTGGGCTTCAAGGCCTACAGCGCCGATGTCGCCGTGCAGGCCACCGGCCCTAGCAGCGCCGTCCCGGCCGGCGGCAGCTTTGAGTATGTGGTGACCGTCAGCAACAAGGGCCCCGACGCCGCCAAGGACGTGCTGATCGCCAACCAACTGGTCAGCTCGCCGAGCGAGAACGCCGCCACCCTGGGCGCCATGAGCTGCAGCGCCAGCGGCGGGGCCGTCTGCCCCAGCGATCTCAAGCCCGTGGGCATGACCGTGGCCAACCTGCCCAAGGACGGCAGCCTGGTCTTCCGCCTGCCCTACAGCTTCGCCCCGGGCCAGCGTGCCGGCCTGGTCTTCGAAGCCTCCGTGCGTGCCCGCGGCGACAGCGACAGCAGCAATGACCGCGCGCTCCTGTTGACGCCTTGAACCTGTTTTCTTGAACTGCACCTTTTGAACAGGGCCGCTTGATGCGGCCCTGTTTGTTTGTTCTCCTCTTCAGGGCGAGGCCTGCACCTTGACCTCGAATTGGCGCCGGCCCACGCGCTGCAGGGAATCGGCAATCTCGACGGCGAGCTTGTGCTGGCCGCTGGGCAGGGCGGCCTTGCGGATGCGCAGCCCTTCGCTCGTCACTTCCGCCTGGGCCAGCACGCGCTGGGTGATGTCCAGCCCCATCCAGCCGTAGCGGATGCGCAAGGTCTGCGGTTCGATGCGGGCCTCGCCTTCGGCATTCCAGCGAAGCTGGATGTCAAAGGGGCTGGCCAGGGTTTCGGGCCCGGGCTTGGGTTGCAGCAGCTCCAGCCGCGGTGCGCCGGGTGTGGGGCTGAACTTGGGTCTGGGCGGCTCGGGTGTGGCCTGTTCTTGCTGCCACTCTGCATCGCTGATCAGAAACTGTCCTCCTGCCGCTTGCGCGGGAGCCCGGGGTGCGCTGGTGGCCGCGCCCACGCTGATCACCCACAGCAGCGAGCACAGCACAGCGCCGCCAGCCATGGTCTTTCGGCGAGAGTGGTTCAAGGCGTTCATCGTGAGGTTCCAGGCATGGGGTAGGCTGCTCAGAGCTTGATCTGGTTGCCCAGGCCGGCGTAGGCGAACACCGGGGTTTGCTGCGGGTACTTGCAGTCGTGATTGGCTTTGCACATGACGCGCGATTCCGAGATGACCTTGGGCGCCACTTGTTCGCGCACGACCTCGGCGACCGAGCGCCGGCTCCGGTTGTCGCGCAGACTGCTCAGCAGAAGGGCTGTGAACAAGCCGCCGCCCTTGCTCGGCGCGTCCCAGGAGATCTCGTTGCTGCTGGCGGCGGTGAGCACCGCGAAGTGTTTCTGGCCTCCGAGGGCGCCGCGAGCGACGCGCTTGGCATCGGGACCGCCTACGCCTTGCGCCGCCTGCACCCCCGTGGACGACACTTCGACCGTGACCAGATTGCGCGCCGCATTGCCAGAAAAGCAGGTGTCGATCACCCACAGCACCTGCTGACAGGGCAGGCCCATGCACAGACTCTGCAACTGCCAGAAGTCCAGCGAGGACTCTTTTTGGTCATAGTCGAACAGAATGGGTGCGCCGTAGCCTGAGACCGAGCCCTCCTTGGAGCCACCATGGGCCGACAGGAAGACCGTCACCATATCGTCCGGCGCGAGCTTGTCGACCAACAGCTTGAGCGCCAGATTGATCTTGTAGGTGGTGGCATCGGACTCGCGCAAGGTCCAGATGTGGTCGGCCGGCACGCCCAGATCCATCAGCGATTTGCGGAAATTGACGACGTCCTTGGCCACGCCGGGCAGGTCGGACAGATCGCTGGGATTCTTGACCCCCAGGCGCTCGCGGACCGGGCCATAGTCGGACACACCGATGACCAGGGCCCAGCGCTTGCCAGGTGGCGGCAGGCTCAGGCTGTCTGTGGCAGGTGCAGGTGCGGGCACGGGCACGGCACCGCTCGAACTTGCCGGCACGGGTACGGTTGCTGGCGCTGGCGACGGTGCTGGTGGCGGTGGCGGCGCGGCCGGCGGCTGCTGTGTTTCCGGCGTGCTGATGGTTTGGCTGCTGGCCACCAGATCGGCGTTCCCGCCGGGTTTGACGGGCGCCATGCTGTGCTGGCGCAAGCGCTGGCCGGTGCGTTGGGCCAGTTCGCGGGCGGCCTGGCGCGCGGCCAGCTCCAAAGCGCGGCGTTCGCCGAACTCCTGCTGGCCGTCCTCCAGGCGGGTGAACATCTGACCCCGTCCCTCATCAGACACCAGGATCTGGCGGCCCACAAACACGCGGGCTTGCAGCCGCACCTCGGCGATGCCAGCCTCCTGCCCGGGCACCGGGCGCAGATTGCGGTAGGCGCTGAAGACCATGGAGTAACCGGCATCTTCAGCGAAGGTGACGACCACGCCCGGGCCGCCATCCATCAGCTGGTAGACCTGGGCGCTGGGCTGCATCACGCGCAGTCCTTGCGCTTGAAATTCTTCTTCCAGCGCCAGGGTGGCGGTTTGCACCACCGGGTCCAGGCGAGCCGAGGCACCTGCCGCTTCACGGCGGTAGAGCACGGTCAGGGGCTGGGCTTGGGGCGAGGGTGCCGAGCCGGCCGGTCGGGGCGCGGCCAGCAGGGCCCAACCGCCCGAGGCGGCGCCCAGCGGGGCCAGGCTCGGGCTCATCCCCAGCGCGGTGCCGCGCTGGATCAGCGCGCGGCGGCTCAGCGCCGTGCCAGACGAAAGAGGGGTGAGGCTGCGGCTGCGCATCATTCGATCCTCGCGCTGCTGTCCTTGGAGTACTCGCTGAGCACCGCGTAGTCACCGGCTTGCACCTGGTGCTGTGGATGCTTGCGGATGATGTCGCACTGGCTGGTGTTGCTTCCCACGCCGTCGCAGCGAACCGCCGCCACGGGGATGGTGCTGATGATTTCTTCCTTGCCGTTGGGCAGGCGTGTGGTGCGCACACGGAACACCACCAACTCATCCTTGCCCTGAAAGCCCTGGCGGATGCCGCCGAACAGGCCCATGGTCTCGCCGTCCACCGAGACCACCTTGCCCAGGGGGCGGAACACCTCCTGGACGCGCAGCGTGGCTTCCTTGAAGGCGCGGTGCATGGCTTTTTTGTAGTCATTGGCCAGGGCCTGCTGCACCTGGGGCTGGTTGGGCTTGTCCTGAGGGCCCAGCACCGTGCGGTCGCCGCTGCTCTGGCCGCTCTGGCCCTCCACCGAGATGGCGCGGTCCTGCAGCAACTCGCCGGTGTAGAGGTCCTTGATCTGCAAGGACAGCAGCACGCGTGTCACCGCCACCCGGCGCCCACCCTCCAGGGGCTCCAGGCTTTGCCAGGCATCTTTGACCATGGCGGCCACCTGGAAGCTGGAGGCCTCGGCGGTGACGCTGTTGCCCATCTCCAGCACGTCGAAGCGGCGTGAGGCCAGGATGGTGTCCATCAGATTGCGGTTCATTTGCCGGTTGCTCAGGCCCACGGCCTGGGCCATCTCGGGCGGGAACAGCAGCTTGGGGTTGCTGGGGTCGCCGATGCTTTCCATGCTCACGTAGAGCTTGGTGCGGGCGGCCTGGTCGATGGTTTGCAGGCCTCCGAGGTAGACGCCCGAGGGCATGCGGATGGCGCCCTTGCTGAGTTCGATCTTGTCTTTCTCGTGGGGGCTGGGTGGGTTGCTCTTGCAGCCGGCCAGGGCCAGCAGCAGGCAGGCCAGGGCGGCCGAGATGGCGTGTGCGGGGGAACAGATGCGAGGCATGGGTAGAGGCTCCGGCTGAAAGTCGAAGGGGAGGGTTGATGGGTTCAGTTGCTGGCGCCGCCGTTTCCGGCCTGTGCGGGGGACGCCGCCTGGGCTTGTGCGCCCGGGCTGGGCTTGGCACCTTGGGGGGCTTGGCTGTTGGACTTGTTGTCCTGGCGGCTTTGCTCCACCTTGTCCCGTGGCTTGGGTGGTTTGGGCGGCGTCGGCGGGCTGGGTGCCTCCTCTCCGGCCGTGGCGGCCACCGAGCTGCGGCAGCCATCGACCTGGGCTTCGTAGGCGTACACCGCCTGCATCGAGGGCATGGCGCGCAGGCTCACGCGTCCCAGGTCCAGACTGGCCCGCATGGCCGAGCCCTCGCGGTTGGCAAAGATCAGGCGCAGCAGCTGGTCATTGCTCAGCTCGCGGCTGCGCTCGGTCACGCTGCGTTGAATCTGTGCCAGCGCGCCGCCGCTGTCGTCGCTCAGCCGCCGGTGGTCGCGGCGCAGCAGCTTGTCGCCCAGCTCCAGCTCGCGCGCGCTGTCGGGCCGGCCCGAGAAGCTGGCCGCGAAGCTGAATCCTTGCAGCTCGGGCTGGTTCAGGTAGCTTCGTGCGGCCAGGTCGCGGCGTTCGGCAGGCATGGTGCGGTCCAGCATGCGGCCGGCTTCGGCCCGGTCGCACAGGTAGACGCGGTAGATCAGGCCCAGGGCGTGGTCGCGGAACAGGGCTTCGCGCAGCAGCTTGCCGCCCTCGCCCTTGTCCAGCTCGGCCATCACCTCGGCGGCGCTGGCCAGCTCCAGGGTTTGCTCGCCCTGGCTCAGGCGGAAGCGGGCTGCGCGCATCGACTTGCCCAGGTCGGGGAAGATGCCTTGGGCGGTGACGTCCCAGCTCAGGCCCAGGCCGCGGCGCACCTCGTTGCCATAGGCCAGCACCAGGGGCGCGGCGGCCAGCATCTCTTCGTTCTTCTTGTCCTTGTAGAGGTTCAGCAGCTGCCGCCCGAAGGCCGACGCCAGGCTGCCGAAAGCCGCGCCGCCCACCATGGAGCGCACATAGGCTTGCGTGCGCTTGCTGCTGCGGTCCACGCCGGCGCGGTAGTCGGCATAGAGCGCCGGGTCTCGTTGGCGCAGCAGGCGCAGGGCGAGGTTTTGCACGCCCATGTCGTTGGAGAACTCCTTGAGGCTCAGGCTGCTGCTGCGCTGGGCCAGGAAGTCTTGATCGGCACGGCTGAAGCCGGCCGCCTGGCTGGCGGTGCTTGAGCCGGCTTGCTTCTGTTGCAGCAGTTCGTAGAGCAGGCCGGCGGCCTGCTCGCGGCGCTCGATCAGCTGGAGGTAGTCGTTCTCGATGCCGGCAAAGTCTTTGCGCGCCTGGTCGAGCTGCTTGTTGCTCAGACGCATGGCCACCAGCATGGCCGCCATGGTCACCAGGCGGCGCTTTTGCTGGGCGTTGAGGCCCGAGCCTGAGGGCAGCTCGATCTTCTCTTCGGCCAGGGCCTGCTTGGCCTCCAGCAAGCTGCCCAGGTATTGATCCAGCTCCTGAGCCGAGCCGCCGCTCTTGACCATCTTGTCGAGCTGGCTCTCCAGGGCGCTGAGCGCCGCACGCATCGCGGCGGTTTGAATCTCGGCCATCACGGCATTGCTGTCGTTGGTGGCTGGGCGCGACGCTGCATCCTGTGCACCCAGCAAGTCCATCAGACCGGCCCCGCTTTTGAGCTTGCCAGCGGCCTGGCGGATGGCCACCAGCTCGAACAGCAGCTCCTCGCCGCTGACCTGCCGTTTCTGGAAGAACTGATCGATGAAGCCTTCGCTGATCACGGCCTTGCCTCCCGCGCCCATCTGGGGCGGGGCAATGGTGGGCAGCGAGCTGTTGGGGCGGAGCGGGCTGATGCCGGGCAGCTCCGGCATGCTGTCCCTGAGCTTCTGGATCGGGTTGCTGCCGCAGCCGGCCAGGGCCAGCAAGAGCAGCAGCAGGCCCTGGCTGGGGCGGGGGGACGCAGCAACAAGCAAGGTGCGGATGTTCACAGGCTTCTTCCTCCGAGGCTGGTTCTGAGGCCGCGCTGAGGCGGCATGCATGTATGCAGGAGGGACGGATGGCGCCAGGATTCGTCAGGGCTGGATGACCAGGGGTTTTCACCAGGGCGATCGCCGCGCAAGCAGCCCTGACGTTTTCTCCGCCCCCTCGTCTCTGGGTGTGGGCAAGCTGCTTTCAGGCCCGAAATGCAGCGCCGTGGCAAACACGCTGTCGCAATCGCTCGTTAGACTCACTTTGTTACAAGAACCGGTGGGAGTGATCGGCGACATGGAACGAGAGGTGTTCAAGCGGGCCTGCGCGCAAGGAGGCGAAGACATGCGGCTCGCGTTTCGTCAGCTGTATCAGGACTATGGCCGCGCCCTGCTGCGCGAGTGCAGCCTCTGCCTGCGTGACCCGGAAGCGGCGCGTGATGCCCTGCAGAATGCCCTGCTCAGGATCTGGAAATCCTGTGCCAGCTACCGTGGAGATTCCGAGCTATTTCCCTGGCTCAAGCGGGTGGCGCGCTCGGTGGCGATTGATGAGCTGCGGGCCAGTGCCGTGCGACCGCCCAGCAGCCACAGCCTGGGTGGCGTGGAGCCAGAGCCCGATCCGGCGCTGCCCGATGGGCTGCCAGGTCCCGAGGCCTTGACCGCTTCGCGCCTGGCCTTGGCGCGCTACCGCGAATGCGAGGCCCGCTTTCAAGCGGCCGAGCCCGAGGCCGCCGCCGTGATCCGCTGGATTGCCGAAGACGAGCTGAGCATCGAGGACGTGGCACTGCTGCTCAACCGCACACCGCAGGCCACCCGGCAGTACCTGTACCAATGCCGCCGCAAGGCGCGGCACTATCTGGCGCCCTGGTATGCCGAGGTGGCCGGAGGAGAAGGATGATGGCTGAACATGAACCCTTGAGCCGCGCCCAGGAGGCCGAGCTGGAGACCTGGCTGCGGGGCCTGCGTGGCCAGACCCCGGCGCCCGACGCGGACTCGCGATCCCATGCCGAGGGCCAATGCCTGCAACGCGCGCTTTCGGCCACACCGGTCGAGGCGCCGGCTGTGTCGCCGCGTGAGCTTGAGCTGATGCTGGAGCGTGCCGAGCGAGAGGGTTTGTTCCGCGCCACGGGCTGCCAGCGCTGCCGGGTCTGGCGCGAGGCCTTGCGCGATGTCTGGGGTGCGCCCGCTTGGCGCTGGGGCGGTGTCTTCTCAGGGGCGCTGGCCCTGAGTCTGATGGTCTGGTTGGGTCTGCCGCAGCAGGCGATCTGGTCGGGCGATGACGGGGTGCCGGCCTCGGCCAGCACATCCGGCGATGGCGGGGTGACCCGCGGTAGCGACGGCGTGCTGCAACTGCGCGTGCCCGACCCCCAGGCCTGGCGCGAGGCCTTGGCCAGCGAGCTGCAAGCCCAGGGCCTGGAGGTGCGGCGTTATGAACGCCTCGGTCGGCTGGGCCTGGACGTGGAGTTGAGCGGCTTGCCCGCCGAGCGCCAGGCGCCTGTGCATGCGATCTTGACGCGCCGCGGCCTCCCCTGGCCGGCCGATGGCGTGCTGATGCTGGAATTGAGCGCGGGCCGCGCGCAGGCGCAGCCATGAGGCGCCGGCTGCGGCTCGGCACGTGGTGGCTGGCGGCAGGCCTGGCTGCGTTTCCTGCGTGGAGTGCCCCGCAGGACGACGGCCAGTCCGGGGGTGAGGCGGCGCGCCGGGCCATGGCTGTGCTGT
>JAIXSD010000779.1 GCA_027484885.1 Rubrivivax sp. | reverse complement strand
CTGGAGCGCCGGGTGCCGCACAACCTCAACATCTCGTTCAACTACGTCGAGGGCGAATCGCTGATCATGGGCGTCAAGGGCATTGCCGTGTCGTCCGGTTCGGCCTGCACCTCGGCCAGTCTGGAGCCCAGCTATGTCTTGCGCGCCCTGGGTCGCAGCGACGAGCTGGCGCATTCCTCGCTGCGCATGACCATCGGCCGCTTCACCACCGTGGAAGAGATCGATTACGCCATCGCCACCCTGAAGGACCGTGTGGCCAAGCTGCGCGAGCTCTCGCCGCTGTGGGATATGTACAAGGACGGCATCGACCTCAGCACCATCCAGTGGGCCGCCCACTGACCGACCGATCACGGCCTGCCGCCGATGGAAGTCGGCAGCGGGCTTGGTTCAGCGCCTCGCGATGAGGCGTTGATCCGACAACAGCTAGGAGAAAAATCATGGCATACAGCGAAAAAGTCGTTGATCACTACGAAAACCCGCGCAATGTCGGCGCCTTTGAAAAGGGCGACGAGTCGGTCGGCACCGGCATGGTCGGTGCACCGGCTTGCGGCGATGTGATGAAGCTGCAAATCAAGGTCAACCCGGCCACCGGTTTGATCGAAGACGCGAAGTTCAAGACCTATGGCTGCGGTTCGGCCATTGCGTCGAGCTCGCTGGTGACCGAATGGGTCAAGGGCAAGAGCCTGGACCAGGCCCTGGCCATCAAGAACACCCAGA
The DNA here is from genome assembly GCA_027484885.1 of Rubrivivax sp. GTDB lineage: Bacteria > Pseudomonadota > Gammaproteobacteria > Burkholderiales > Burkholderiaceae_C > Paucibacter_A. Next base: position 3,005 of record JAIXSD010000779.1, on the reverse strand, counting down.
TCGCCGAAGAACTGGCCCTGCCGCCGGTGAAGATCCACTGCTCCATCCTGGCCGAAGACGCCATCAAGGCGGCCGTGGACGACTACCGCGCCAAGCACGCGCAGTAAGGACGGCGCCATGTCAGTGACCGTGACCGAAGCCGCCGCACGCCATGTGACGCGCTACATCAGCAAGCGCGGCCGCGGCGTCGGCGTGCGCCTGGGCGTCAAGACCACCGGCTGCTCCGGCCTGGCCTACAAGCTGGAGTACGCCGACGAGGTGGCGCCCGAGGATGTGGTCTTTGAGGGCCATGGCATCAAGATCCTGATCGATCCCAAGAGCCTCCCTTATCTGGACGGCACCGAGCTGGACTTTGTCCGCGAGGGCCTGAACGAAGGCTTCAAGTTCCGCAACCCGCGCGAGAAAGACCGCTGCGGCTGCGGCGAGTCCTTCCGCGTGTAATACAGTGCTGCGCCGCGCGAGCGGTGCAGGCCAGGAGGGCGCGGCGTCGGTCCGCGCTTTTTTCATGGCCGAAGCCGAGTGGTCGCTGCCTGCTGCCCGCCCCAAGATTGATTTGAAAAGCCCGAGACCTGTTCCATGAAACTCGATGACGACGACTTCAGCCTGTTCGGCCTGCCGCAGCGGCAGACCCAGGATCGCGCCGCCATCGATGCCAGCTGGAAGGCCTTGCAGGCCCAGGTTCACCCCGACCGCTTCGCAGCCCAGGGCGCAGCCGCCCAGCGCCTGAGCGCGCAGTGGGCCATGCGGGTCAACGAGGCGCACCAGCGCTTGCGTGACCCGCTCAAGCGCGCGGCCTATTTGTGTGAGTTGCGCGGCGTGCCGCTGCAGATCCACGAGAACACCCGCATGCCCACCGCGTTCCTGATGGAGCAAATGGCCTGGCGCGAAGCGCTGGACGAGGCGCGAGGCCCGGCCGAAGTCGAGGCGCTGGATGCCGAGGTGGTCAAGCGCGAGCGCGAGCTGTTGGCCGAGGTGCAGGGCCTGCTCGATGCGGCCGACGATGTGGCGGCCTCCACGGCCGCTGCCGCCCAGCAGGTGAGGGCGCTGATGTTCATTCACCGATTCCGTTCCGATCTCGATCGACGCCTGGAAGCCCTAGGACAATAAGACATGGCTTTGCTGCAAATTTCCGAACCGGGCCAGTCGCCCAATCCGCACGAGCGTCGCATCGCGGTGGGCATCGACCTGGGCACCACCCACTCCCTGGTGGCGGCTGTGCGTCACGGTGTGGCCGAGTGCTTGCCCGATGAGCAGGGCCAGGTGATCCTGCCCTCGGCCGTGCGCTACCTCGAAGCAGGTCGCCGCCAGATCGGCGCCGCGGCGCTGGCTGCGCAGGCCGATGACCCGGTCAACACCATTGTTTCGGTCAAGCGCTTCATGGGTCGCGGCCTGGCCGATGTGGCCGAGCGCAGTCAGCTGCCTTATGAATTCGAGGACACGCCAGGCATGCTGTCCCTGCGCACCCGCGATGGCCTGAAGTCGCCGGTGGAGATCTCGGCCGAGATCCTGGCCACCTTGCGTTTCCGCGCCGAAGACAGCTTTGCTGACGATGTGTTCGGTGCGGTGATCACGGTGCCCGCTTATTTCGATGACGCGCAGCGCCAGGCCACCAAGGATGCGGCCCAGCTGGCCGGCCTGAATGTGCTGCGCCTGATCAACGAGCCCACGGCTGCGGCCATTGCCTACGGCCTCGACAACGCCAGCGAGGGCTTGTACGCCGTCTACGACCTGGGCGGCGGCACCTTCGACATCTCTTTGCTGCGCCTGAGTCGCGGTGTGTTCGAGGTGGTGGCCACCGGCGGCGATGCCGCGCTGGGCGGCGATGATTTCGACCGCGTCCTCGCTGATTGGGCGCTGGCGCAAAGCGGCTTGCAGCTGAGCTCGGCGCACGACAAGCGCGCGGTGCTGGTGGCGGCGCGTGCGGCCAAGGAGCAGCTCTCCGCCGTCGACAGCGTGCTACTGCAAGCGTCTTTGGATGCCGGTGCGCTGGAAGTGCGCGTGTCTCGCAGCCAATTCGAGGCCCTGGCTCAGCCGCTGCTGGCCCGCACGCTGAGCGCGGTCAAGCGCGTGCTGCGCGATGCCAAGGTCCGTGCCGATGAGGTGCAGGGCACGGTCATGGTGGGCGGCTCCACCCGCATGCCTTGCGTGCGCGAGGCGGTGAGTGCCTTGTTCGGCCGCGAGGTCCTGACCAATCTGAACCCCGATGAGGTGGTGGCCCAGGGCGCTGCCATCCAGGCCAATCAGCTGGCCGGCAATGCGGCCGATGGCGACATCCTTTTGCTGGACGTGATCCCGCTTTCGCTGGGCCTGGAAACCATGGGTGGCCTGGTCGAGCGCATCATCGAGCGCAATGCCACCATCCCCGTGGCGCAAGCGCAGGACTTCACCACCTTCAAGGACGGCCAGACCGCCATGGCCCTGCATGTGCTGCAGGGTGAGCGCGAGCTGGTCAGCGAATGCCGTTCTCTGGCGCGCTTCGAGCTGCGCGGCATCCCGCCCATGGTGGCCGGTGCGGCCCGCATCCGCGTGACCTTCCAGGTCGATGCCGATGGCTTGCTCAGTGTCGCCGCCAAGGAGCTGGGTTCGGGCGTGGAAGCCACCATCCAGGTCAAGCCCAGCTATGGCCTCAGCGACGAGCAGATTGCTGGCATGCTCAAAGACGGCTTTGCCAGCGCCGAAGCCGATATGTCGGCACGCAAGCTGCGCGAAGCGCGTGTCGAGGCTGAGCGCATGCGCCTGGCCACGCTGTCTGCCCAGGCTGCCGATGGCGACCTGCTGTCCGAGGCCGAACAAGCCGAGATTGCGGCCCTGTTGCAGGCGCTTGCGCAGGCGGCCGATGGCGAGGATGCCGATGCCATCACCGCTGCCGTTGAAGCCCTGGCCAAGGGCACCGAAGCCTTTGCCGCCGCGCGCATGAACCGCGGCATTCACAAGGCCTTGACCGGCCGCAGCGTCGACCAGATCTGAGCCGGCGCGCCGCGCCAGGAGAGCCCCATGCCTGTCAT
>JAIXSD010000590.1 GCA_027484885.1 Rubrivivax sp. | reverse complement strand
TACTTGCCCGTCATGCAGTACGGCCAAGACCGTGGCCTGCGCCAGCGGCTCTACACCGCCTACGTCACGCGCGCCAGCGAGCTGGGCGACAAGCCCGAGCAGGACAACAGCGCCGTCATGCAAGAGCTGCTGCAGCTGCGCCAGGAAGAGGCTGCCCTGCTGGGATTCGCCAATTTCGCCGAAGCATCCCTGGCCGCCAAGATGGCCGATTCACCCCAGCAGGTGCTCGATTTCCTGCGCGACCTGGCCCGCCGCGCCCGCCCCTTTGCCGAGAAAGACCTGGCCGCGCTGCGCGAGTTCGCTGCCCGCGAACTCGGCTTGGCCGCGCTGCAGGCCTGGGACACGGCCTACGCCTCCGAAAAACTCAAGGAAGCCCGCTACGCCTTCAGCGATGAAGCCGTGCGCCAGTACTTCCCGGTGCCGCGCGTGCTGGCCGGCCTGTTCAGCATCATCGAGCGCCTGTTCCAGGTGACGATCCGCGAGCAGGCCGCCGAGGTCTGGCACGACTCCGTCAAGTTCTACCGTTTGGAGCGCGATGGCGCCCTGGTCGGCCAGTTTTACCTTGACCTCTACGCTCGCCCCGGCAAGCGCCCCGGCGCCTGGATGGACGAGGTGCGCAGCCGCTGGGCCCGGCCCGAGGGCGCGCAGCAAACGCCGGTGGCCCAGCTGGTCTGCAATTTCACCCAGCCTGTCGGTGACAAGCCGGCCTTGCTGACGCATGACGACGTCACCACCCTGTTCCACGAGTTCGGCCACGGCCTGCACCATCTGCTGACCCAGGTGGACGAGCTGGGCGTCTCCGGCATCTCGGGTGTGGAGTGGGATGCCGTCGAGCTGCCCAGTCAGTTCATGGAGAACTTCTGCTGGGAATGGGAGGTGCTGCAGCAGCTGACCGCCCATGTGGACAGCGGCGAGCCCCTGCCCCGCGAGCTCTTCGACAAGATGCTGGCGGCCAAGAACTTCCAGAGCGGCATGCAGACCCTGCGCCAGATCGAGTTCGCCCTGTTCGACATGCGCCTGCATGCCGAGACCGACAGTGCCGCCCAGATCCAGGCGGTGCTGAACGAGGTGCGCAGCGAGGTGGCGGTGATGAAGTCGCCCGACTTCAACCGCAGCCAGCACAGCTTCTCGCACATCTTTGCGGGCGGCTACTCAGCCGGCTACTACAGCTACAAATGGGCCGAGCTGCTGAGCGCCGATGCCTGGAGTGCCTTCGAGGTGGAAGGCGTGTTCAACGCCGACACCGGCCGCCGCTACCTGCAGAACATCCTGGAAGTCGGCGGCTCCCGCCCGGCCATGGACAGCTTCAAGGCCTTCCGCGGCCGCGAGCCGCAGATCGATGCCTTGCTGCGGCATCAGGGCATGGCTTGACATTGGCTTCACACGGGGATTTCTAGACTGCGGCTCACACCCACAGCCTGGAATCCCCCCATGAAGCGCTCGTCACTCCGTCCCCGCCTTCTCACCGCCTTGCTGGCTGCTGCCAGCTTGAGCTTCAGCATCTCGCCCAGCTCGGCGGCCACGGCTTCCACAGGAGGCCAAGCCAAGGTCCTGATCGTCGTCAGCGGCGAGGGCCGCGACCAAGGCAAGACCCGGCCCGGCTTCGAGATGGACGAATTTGCCCAGGCCTGGCTGCTGCTGCGCGCCAATGGCCTGAGCGTCGAGGTGGCCAGCCCCAAGGGCGGCGCCGTCGAGGCTGACCGCTACGACCCGGCAGACGACTACAACGCCCGCCTGGCGGCCGACCCCGAAGCCCAGACCGCCCTGCGCCAGACACGCGCCACGGCCGAGCTGAAGGCCAGCGACTACCGCGCCGTGATGGTCATGGGCGGCAAGGGCGCCATGTTCGACCTGCCCAAAGACCCCGGTCTGCACACCCTGCTGCGCGAGATGGACGCCCAGGGCGGCGTGATCGCCGCCGTCTGCCACGGCCCGGCCGCCCTGGCCGAGGTGCGGCGCGCCGACGGCCAGCCCCTGGTTGCCGGACGCCGCCTGACCGGATTCAGCAACGAGGAAGAAGCGGCCTTCGGCAAGAAGTGGGCAGCGCAATTCCCCTGGCTGCTGGAAGACAAGCTCAAGGCCCAGGGCGCCCGCTGGGACGAGGCCTCGTTGATGATGCCCAAGGTGGTGGTGGATGGCCGCCTGATCACCGGCCAGAACCCCTTCTCCACCACGGCCATGACCGAGGCCGTGCTGCGCGCCCTGGGTCAGGAGCCCAAGACACGCCAGCCCTTCCGCGACGAAGCCACCATGAGCCTGGCACAGCGCTGGCTGGAGGGCGAACAGGCCGCCGTGCAAGCGCAGCTGGCCGCCGACGCCAAGGCCTACAAAATGGAGCTGATCGCCATGCTGGGCGTCTACCAGTTCAAGAATGCCGGCGATGATGCGACCCGCCGCCAGGCACTCGCGCTGATGCGCCTGGCCGAGCCGCATTTCAAGCACGAGCGCCTGGGCCTGAGCATTCAGGAAGCGAAAAAATCGCTGGCCACCGTCATTCACCACCAACCCTGATCGAGCAGCAAGGCCCATGCCGACGACGCCCAGCCTGCCTCTGCGCATCCTCGTGGTCGAAGACCACGCACCGCTGCGCGCCCAGATCGTGGGCCTGCTGCAGAGCGCCGGCTGGCGCGTCGAAGAAGCCAGCGACGGCCGCCTGGGCCTGCAGCTGGCCCTGGAGCAGCCGCCCGATGTGCTGCTGCTGGACCTGGGGCTGCCGGGACTCGATGGGCTGCAGGTCTGCCAGCGCCTGCGCGAGCAAGCCCATCGCCACATCCCGGTGCTGATGCTGACCGCCCGTGACAGCCTCGCTGACAAGGGCCAGGGCTTCGCCGCCGGCGCCGATGACTACCTGCTCAAGCCTTTTGCCGGAGAAGAGCTGCTCTGGCGTTGCCAGGCCCTTTCCCGGCGCGGCGAGCTGGGCCGCAGCCCGCTGCTGCAGCACGGCCCGCTTCAGATCGACCGGCGCAGCGCCGAGGTGCGCATCGAGGGTCAGGTCTTGCCGACCCTGCCACGCCAGGCCTACCGCCTGCTGCTGGCCTTGGCCGAGGCCTACCCGCGCACCGTCAGCCGCAGCGAGCTTCAGCAGGCGCTCTGGGCCGACGAACCGCCCGAATCCGACGCCCTGCGCAGCCACCTCTACACCCTGCGCCAGGCCCTGGGGCCGGCGCAAACCTTGATCAAGACCGTGCACAGCGTCGGTCTGCGCCTGGACCTTCCCGCATGAGCTTGAGCAGCCACACCCGCGGCTACCGCGCGCGCCTGCGGCAGCGCCTGATGCTGGCCTTCACCGGCTACACCCTGCTGGTCAGCGCGCTGTTCGGCCTCTTCGCCATGGCTTTTGTCTACACCGTCGAAGACCAGTTCTTCGACAGCGCCTTGCGCCAGGAAGCGCAAGCCCAAGACATCAGCCTGCGTGCCGGCAAGGGCTGGCGCGAGCCGGCGCAGAACTTCATCCGCCTCTACCAGCCTGGCCAGGCCCTGCCCGAAGACCTGGCGCGGGCGCGGCTGCGCGAGCCCCGGTCTCGCGAACTGAGCGGAGACCAAGGCCGCCACTACCACCTCTGGCCCCTGCCCGAACAAGGCGGCCTGCTGGTGGCCGAAGTCAGCGGCCAGCTGATCGTGCGGCCCATGCGCCCGCAGCTGCTGGTCTGGCTGGGCGCCTGGGGCGGCGGCCTGGCCTTGCTGGCCCTGGGCCTGGGCTGGTGGCTGGCGCGCCGCACCAGCGCGCCCCTGGCCCGGCTGGCGCAGACCGTGGCGCAGAGCCAGCCAGAGCAGCTGCCCACCGATCTGGCAGCGCGTTATGGCGACGATGAGGTCGGCATGCTGGCGGCCCATCTGGCACAGCTGAACCAGCGCACGCGCGACTTCATCGCCCGCGAACAGGCCTTCAGCCGCGATGCCAGCCATGAGCTGCGCACGCCGCTGGCGGTGCTGAGCCTGGCCTGTGAGCGCCTGGCCGGCCAGAACTTGCCGCCCGCGCAGAGCGCCACGCTCAACTCCATGCGCGCCGCCCTCTGGCAGCTGCAGCAGACGGTGGAGCTGCTGCTGGCCCTGTCCCGCGAAGCCAGCCCGAGCCCGATCTTGGGTCAGGCCGAGCCGCAGGCCCTGCTGCCCCAGATCGAGCAGCTGGTGCTGGCCCACGCCCCCTTGCTGGATCAGCAGGGCATCGATTTGGAGCTGGAGGTGCCGCCCACCCTCACCCGCCCCTGGCCACCGGCCCTGACCCAGCTGCTGCTGGCCAATCTGCTCGGCAACGCCCTGGCCCACCGGCAAACCCCGCAGATCCGCATCAGCGCCGATGCGCAGAGACTGAGCATTGCCAATGCCAGCGCCGCCCCGCCCGAGGCCCTGCTGGGCGCCGACGCCGCTGGCCGCCAACCCGGCCTCAAGGGCGAAGGCAGCGCCGGCCTGGGCCTGGGCCTGTCCATCGTGCGCCGCCTGGCCGAGCGCCATGGCCTGAGGCTGGAGCTGCAGCACACCTCGGGCTGGACCACGGTCAGCCTGATGGACGCGGCGCGAACGGC
>JAIXSD010000371.1 GCA_027484885.1 Rubrivivax sp. | reverse complement strand
TATTGCTTCCATCAGTGCGTCATCGATACCACGCGGCATCGGCTGATGGTGGGTCAGCAGCCGGTGGCGATACAGCCCTTGATCTTCGAGTTGCTGCTGTTTCTTGCCAGCCATCCCAATCGCGTGCTCAGCAAGGATGAGTTGCTGCAGGCGGTCTGGGGCACGACTTTTGTGAGCGACTCGGTGGTCGCTCGTGCCGTGATGAAGGCGCGCAGGCTGATCTCGGACGACGCCAGCACCGAGGGCTTGATCACCACCATCCGTGGGGTGGGCTACCGGTTCGACGCCGACGTCACGGTCATGGAGGACGAGGCGGCGGCACCTCGGGAGGCTGAGGCCCCGCCGACCGCGGCAACGGCCACGGCAGAGAGTGTGCCGGCGGAGCAGCCATCGGTCTCTTCGATCAAGCCGGCGCTGGCCGTGCTGCCTTTTTGGAACGAGGCGGGCGATCCGCAGCTGAGCTGGGCTGAGCGCGGCTTGGCGGGTTTGGTCCACCACCAGCTGGAAACCAAAGGCCGGATCTCCGTCGCCAGCATCAATGCGACCGGCGATTGGCACGGCATCGCCACCTGGGGCGCCGAGGCTTTGGCGCAGGCTTGCCAGCAGCTGGGGACGGAGCGCGCGCTGCTGTGTCGGTTCGCGCGAACCCCGGCCGGTGATTTCCGTCTGCAGACCTTGCTGGGCAGCAAGGAGTCGGACCTGGAGCAACGGGTGTTTCAAGGCGCGGATCTGGTCGCGCTGGCTTCTGCTGTGGTGTCCTACGTCGATGCGCTGGCTGCGCCCAGCCGCGATCCTGCCCCGGTGTTTTGGGAGGAGCAGCTGGCGCGGGCCTTTGACTGCGAGCTTCGCGGGGAGCTTGGCGCAGCCTTGCCCTTGCTGGAGTCGTGCATGCAGCAGCTCCAGGTCACGCCGCGCATGCGTTTGGTTCATGCCCGCTTGTTGCGCGAGCAGACTGCCGACATGGAGCGTGCCCGCTGCACGGCAGCCGAGGCATTGCGCGGCGCGCAGGCCGAGCATCAGACCGATCTTCAGGTGGACATTTACGCAGAGCTCTGCCGCATCGAAGTGAACTCGGGCGACCTGGTGGCGGCGCAGCGCTGCTGTGAACAGGGCATGGGGCTGGTGTTCTCCGGCGAGGCCAGTGCGGCCGTGCTGGCCAACATCCTGATCGCACGCGCCGACATGGAGCGCTTTCAAGGCAAGGCTGAGCTGGCGGCCAAGACGGCGGCCCGTGCGGTGGAGGCGGCCAGGGCGGTGGGCGATGTCTACCGCGAGCAGCTGGCGACCTGTTTGCACGGGCATGTGCTGATGTCGGTGCCGCGCCTGCCCAAAGCCATCGAGCTCTTGCGCGCTGTGGTGCGTGAAACCCGCCTGCGCGGGCTCACCCGTGTCGAGCTGCAGGCCTACCAGTCACTGGGCACCGCCCTGGGCATGGTGCGGCAGTTCGCTGGCGCTGTGGAAGCCACCCGCCGTGCCGCGCTGCTCAGCAACACCCTGGGCTTCAAGGGCAAGTTCATCGGCTCGCGCATTCAGGAGACTTTTGTTTTGGTTGATGCCGGCCGCCTCTCCGAAGCCGAGGCCAATGTGCGAGAGTGCCAAAGCCTGATGGGGGCAGAGGCCCCAATCTACCTGAGCTCGGCGTTGGCGCGAGCCGAGGCGCATATGAAGTGGCGGCAGGGCCATCATGACGCCGCCATTGAGCAGATGGAGGCGATGCTGGCACTGGCGCGGCAGTGGGGTTGGTACACCCGCTGGCTGTGCGCCTCCTTGCTGTGTGGCTGGTACCTCAGCCTGGACCGACGGGCGGAGGCGGAAGCCGTCTTCCTCGTGCTGGCCGACGATGCCAATGCCGCGCGTCGGGCGCGCTGCGAAGCCGCCCTGCTCCTGCATCAAGGCCGCTTTGATGAGGCCAGAGCTTGCTTGCGTTCGGCCTGGACCACCGAGCCCAGCGATGGGGCGGCAGGCCAAGACCTGGCCATCGATCTGGCTTGGATGCTGCTGGAGCAGGGCAAGCTCAAAGAGCTGGAGCTGCTCATGAAATCCGTCGCCCGCATGAGCGCGGAGCACGCGCCCACCGCCTTGTTGCAGACGGCCTACGCATGGCGGCTGGCGCACTCGTCAGAGCCGCCCGAGTCCTGCTCGCGTTCATGGCAAGCGTGTCTGGATCAGCTGCCTGCCCTGCAGCGCAATGCCATGGCCTGGGCCAGCCCGAGTGGCTTGCAAGCACTGCTTGGTGGCCCCGTCGACCCCAGCCGCCAGCTGCTGACCCAGGCCTGTGACTGATGCTTGTGACTGAGGCCTGAGGCCCAGAGCGCATTCGCTCACGCCGCGTCTTCGGAAGCCCTGCCGTTCAAGGCCGCCAGCCGCTCCCCGAAGGCCTGCGCATCCAGCGGGCGATCCAGGAGGTAGCCCTGGACGGCGGTGCAGCCCGCGTTGCGCACGGCGTTCAGCTCACCCTCGGTCTCGACACCTTCGGCCACCGTGGTCATGTGGAAGGCATGCGCCACCTCGACGATGGCCTTGACCAGTTGCTGAGCCTTGGGGTTCTCGTCCATGCGCCGCACAAAGCTCCGATCGATCTTCAGCTTGTCGCAGTTGATGCGGTGCAAATAGCTCAGGGAGCTGTAACCCGTGCCGAAGTCATCCAGCGAGATGGAATAGCCACGTCCTTTGAGGCGGTGAATGATGGAGTCCTTGCCCTCCAGCTCCTCAAAAGCGGCGCGCTCGGTCAGCTCAATTTCGAGGGCATCCGGGCCCAGTTCCAGCGCGCTCAGCTGCTGCAGAAACCGGTCTTTGGACTGTTCTTTTGGAAACTGCAGCGAGCTGATGTTGATGGCGATGGGCGGCACCTGCAGGCCCGCGCACAGCCACGCCTGCCGATCGCGCTGCAGCAGGCCGAGCAGGTGCAGGCCAATTTCTTCAATCAGGCCGGAACTTTCGGCGATGGGCACAAACCGGTCGGGTGAAATCAGCCCGCGGCTCGGATGCTTCCAGCGAATCAAGGCTTCCGCACCATTCACCCGCCCCCCGTGCACGCTGTAAATGGGCTGGTAGTTCAGGCGAAACTCGCCGCGCACCAAAGCCAGGCGAAGTGCATCGGTCAGGTCGGCGCGGTCACGCAGCTTGCGGTCATGCCCTTCCTCGTAGCGGCAGACGCTGCCATGCCCGGCGTGCCGGGCCATGCTCAGCGCCGCGCTCGCTGCCTGAATCGCGCTGTCTTCGTTGTTCGCGTCGTCCGGCAGCAGGGCGACGCCGATGCAGGCTGTGGCGCGCAGCGGCACATCGCCCACGAAGATGGGTTCCCGCAGGACCTCCTGAATGCGCGTCGTGAACTCCAGCAGGCTGTGCTCGCTGCCATGCTGCAGCGACAACGCGAACTCGTCCGCGCTCAGCCTGGCCAGGCGGTCTTCCGGCTTGACCAGGGTCTGCAGTCTTTGGGCGATGACGCGAAGAATGGCATCGCCCTGGTGTGCGCCATAGGCCGCGTTGAACACGGTGAAGTCATCGAGGTCCAGCAGGTACAGCGCCGAGGGCTTGGGCGAGCTCTGGAAGCGCTCACGCAGATGCGCGCGCAGTTCCTCGCGGTTGGCGCAGCCGGTCAAGGGGTCGTGGCGCGACATCCAGGCCAGCTTTTGCTGGGCCTGCCGGGCGGCCTTGGCCGCGCGCCGGGCCGACAGCCAAGAGGTGAACCAGGCCACCGCAATGCTGATGCTGCCGATGCCGAGAAAGACTGCGGTCCAGCTCAGGAGCTTGTGGGACGAGGCAGTGAGGATCAGTTGCCCCACCGGTTTGCCATAGGCCAGCACCGGTCGCGAAACCTTCAGCGGCATCAGCTCGTCGCAGCGCTCGGCTTGATGCCCCTTGTCGTAAACCGCGAGCAGCCGTCCGTCCGGGCTTTCGAGGCGAGCCTTGAGCAGGTTCTTCGAGCGAGCCAGCGCCGACAGCAGCTCGTGGGCTTCCGTGTCGTCCTCGATCACGATGGCATGGCTGGCGTTCTGCGCAATCAGCTCGGCGGCGGCTCCCAGGTCAGACAGCATGCTGGCCTTCAAGCCGTGAAACTGGACCACGGCGAGCAGCAGCATCAAGCTGAACAAGGCCGCCACCAGTCCCGCAATTTCCTTGTTGGGCGTGGTGCTCAGCCTCCTCTTGCTGGGGCGGGGAAAGAAAGGGGTGTGCATAGGAACTGCAGAGGCGCAGGCGCCTCGATGCGCAAAAAGAAGGGATTTAGGGAAAGACCTGTTTCAGGCTGGCGTCCAGATCCTGGCGCCGCAGATAGGCCACGGCATGGGGGTCTTCTTGCAGACGCGCGCGTAGCAAATCCACCGACTCGTAGCGCCAAGGTGGTCGAGCCTTGCCGGTGAACACCATGGCCGCCCAGTGCGAGCGCAGCTTGTGCTCGGACATGCCGGTGATGGCCGCGTGGAAGGCCAGCCGCAGCTCGGCGTCGTCACGCAGCTCCACAGGCCGAACCGTGCCTGCGCCCGGCAGGGATTCGATGCGCCCCAGAAAGACATTGCTGATGTCGTGCGGGCTCAGGTGTTTCAGCGGGCTGTGTGGCCCGACCACCACCACGAAGGACTGCGCCTGCGCCTGGAGCGAGAGCGCCAGGCTGCACAGGACCAGCAGAATGAAGCGGGCGCGACTCATCGTCTTCAGTACGCAAAGTCTGCGCTCAGGTTGTAGATATGGATGGCGGGCCCGCGGGACAGGTTCTTCCCGACCAGGCCGATCCGGTTCAGCTCGCTGATGCCATTGCCCATACCCTGGGGGCGGATTCGGTCCACCTGGGCCTTGAGGGCCCAGCCGCTGCGGGCATCCCAGCGCAGGCCGAGGCTCCAGGTCTTTTGCTGCGGGCCCTCTTCGCCGGCGGGCTTGTAGAGCTTCAGCGTGGGTTTGACGAGCTGGGCGTACTCCGGGCGCACCTGCACCGAAAAAGCCTTGGTGGACGCCCGATGCCAGGAGAAGGTCAGGTAGGGAGTGATCGACGCCAGGCTGCGCGCCAGCGTGAAGTAGCCAGCACGGCTGTTGGCGATCCGGGACTGATGCTGGAGCCAGATCGACTCGCCGATCAAGCGCCAGGCCCCCCACTCGGAATTGAGGCCGATGCTGGTGAACTGAAACGGGGCGTGGTCCACGTCGTAGCGGGCTTCGAGCTCGGAGAAGCCGAGGTACAGATCGCGGCACAGCAGGGTGGTTCGAGCGAGTGCTTCTTTGCCCACGCAGGCGCTCTGGCTGGCGCCGAAAGTGCGCAGGCCCTGCTCGGGCCTGCCTTGGGTGGTGATCAAGGTCTGCTGCGCGCGCAGGTGCGCGAACCGCAGGCTCAGGCCCTGGTGCTGCACGCTCAGGTTGATGCCTGCCATGCCTTCGTACTCGACGGCCTGGTTGGTGAGCAGGCCGCTGGCGCTGCTGCGCGGAAACGCTTGGCGCGATCGCCCGCCCCAGAGTTGAAACAGGGCCGTGCTGTCCCGCCAGGAGGTGCGCCAGATGAGGTCTGCGCCATCGACATGACTCATGCCCAAGGTGTAGACGTCGACCGGCGGGCGCACCCAGAGGTTGGCGTAGCCGATCAGGCGCGTGTCCGATGCCGCGAACAAGGGCGCCACAAATCGGCCACCACGCAGCGTCAAGCCGTGGCCGGGCTCCAGGGACAGATAGGCCCACTCCACATCGGGCCGGTAGTTGTTGGATGCGTCGCGTTTGGACGTCAGCTGCACAGTGGCTGAGCCATGATTGGCCACGCTGTAACGGGCTTGGATGCCCAGAAGGCTGTCGATGTCAGATTTCCAGGCCTGCCGTGCGCCGCTGGGCTGGGTTCCAAAAGGCAGGAAGGTCACGCCTTCGCCTTCGGCGCGAACCAAGGAGGCGGTGCCGAAGGTGGAGATCGTCCAGGCCGCACTTTCGTCCTCGACACTGGCCCAGGCCGAGGCTGGCGCTGGCGCCATGCAGGTGGACAGGGCCAGGATGCAGATGAACGGCAGACCCGAGGTGGAACGAAGCGACATGAGGACGAGGGCGGGGGGGATCGAGAGGGCAGGGCAAGAAACCGGTGCAACAAGCTGTGCGCGCAAGCACAGGCCGGGCACGCCCGCGCGGGGCGTGCCGGTCTGCGCAGTGCCGCAGGGCCGATCAGGGTGTCAGCAGCACCTTGACGGAAGCGTCCACCGCTGATTTCTCGATGTAAGCGATGGCCGTGCTGTTGGCGCTGAGCGCCTTCTTGATGGCCGCAGCGCCGTCCATCGCGCGCGGGGGTTGGCCCTTGCCGGTGAAGATCATGCGCGACCAGTAGGCCTTCAGTGCGCTGGCGTCCTTCTTGGTGGTGTCGGCGTAGAAGCTGTCACGGATCGGGTTGCCCTCGGGCAGGTCCATCAGCGTGACCGGGCCGACACCGGCCAACTCATTCACCTTGCCGAGGTAGAGGTTGCTGGCGGCGTCGGCATCGAGCTTGTTGATGCCGCTCTTGGCCCCGGCCACCAGCACCCAGTCCGCGGCGAACGTTGGGGTCGGCAGGGCGAAGGCAAACAAGGCGATCGCTGCGGCAGTGAAGCTGTGGGTCTGTTGAGTCTTGAACATCATGTCTCGCTCCTCAGAACACAAAGTCGAGCGACACGGTCGCCAGCTTCACGGAGCCGACCGAGCTCGACATGGGCGAGGTCAGCACGCCATTCACACGGGTCATGGTCTGCGCATCGGTGGCGCCAAAGCTGTTGGTGTTGGGGGTGTAGCGATCCAGCTGGAACTTCAAGGCCACCGAGGACGCCACATCCACACGCATGCCCAGTGACACGGTGTTGTTGTCGGTGTTCGAGGTCTGCACATAGGGCTCACCCATGGTGTATCGCCGTGCCACGTCTGCGGCATAGGCCGGCGTTGCCGTCAGGCTCAGGCGACGGGTGTCCGTCTTGCTGCCGGAGTAGCTGACATAGGGCAGCACCTTGCCAAAGCGATAGCCTGCAGTCATGTAGTAAGCACTTGAGTTCGACAGTTGCGAGTCGGATTTGCGCCGCATGTACTCCGCTTGCACGACCACCTTGCCGTTGTCGTAGGCCAGGCCGATGTCACTGATGTTGAAAGGCTTGTGATCACGGCGAATCGCGTTGTTGACCGTGTCGAAGTTGGAGAAGAGGTCCGAACACCCCACGTTCGCCTTGATGCTGGCGTTGCAGGTCGCTGCACCCGGGGTGAGTCGATAGCCACGGCCGGTTGCGGGGTCGCTCACTGCAAACAGGGTGGAGGGCGAAACCTGGCCGTCGGCTTGGTAGTTGGTGTGACGGGCATCCATGTGGCTGACGCGGAAGGTCCAGCTGCCCAATTCGGCGGTGAGGTTCACGCCGCCCATGCGGTTGAACTTGATGCCGGAGCCGCCGTTGAACTTCAGGTCGTAGCTGCCGTAGTAGGCCTGAGCACTGAAGGAGAACGGACCCAGTTCACCGCGGTAGATGGCGTCCAGGCCGTCCACATTGTTGATGGTGGCCGAGTTGTAGACATCGGTGGGCGGGCGAACCCAGACATTGGAATAGCCGACATTGCGGTAGTCCGAGCCCATGAGCACGGGTGCCACGAAGCGACCTGCGCGCAGCGACAAGGCGCTGCTCGGCTTGTAGGCGATATAGGCCCAGTCCACCGAGGGCTTGAAGCTGTTGTCTTCGTTGCGGCGCGACAGCAGCTGCACCACAGCTTGCAGCTTGTCTGTCGGGCGGTAGCTCAGCTGCAGGCCGAGCTTGCTGTCGTTGTCGAACTCGTGGCTGTTCGCGGTGCCGTTCGGCAGCCGGTTGTCCGAGCGGAACTCGATGTTCTCGTTGTTGGTTTGCACCGCCGACAGCGTGCCGAAACCGGAGAGCACCAAGGTCTTGCTGTCGTTGGAGATCTCTGCATGGGCGGCAGCCGAGCAGAACAGCGCGGCGGCCAGAGCCGTCATGTGGCGGCGAGGAGCTAACTTCATCGTGAGTCTTTCTGGGCGGATGGACATTCAACAGGCCGACATGCACCGCCTTGCAAATCGGCAACAGGGCGCCCTCACGCGCCTTGCAGCAAGGGCGAGATGGGCGGGATCAATGGGGAGGAAAGGGCTGCCGACCGTGTCGGCTGCTGCGCCGGGCGCTAGGCGGGCAGGCGCTCGGTCTGGAAGCGCTGCGTCAAGGAAGCCAGGCGCTGGGTTTGCTGTTCAAGGCTGGCTGCCGCTGCAGCGGCCTGCTCCACGAGTGCGCTGTTCTGGCGTGTGCTGTCGTCGATGCCGGCGATGGCGCGGCTTGCTTCGGTGATCCGCTCGGCCTGGTCGTCACTGGCCTGCGCGATTTCTGTGATCAGCGTGGCCACCGAGTTGACGGACTGCACGGCGTTCTGCATGGCAGCGCCTGCCGTGTTGACCTTGTCCGTGCCGTGCAACACGTGCTGGGTGGAGACCTCGATCAGGCCTGCGATCTCCTTGGCGGCCTCGGCGGCCCGGTGCGCCAGGCGACGCACCTCGCCAGCCACCACCGCAAAGCCGCGGCCATGCTCGCCGGCGCGAGCCGCTTCGATTGAAGCGTTCAAGGCCAGGATGTTGGTCTGAAAGGCAATCGCGTCAATCACACCGGTGATCTCGGAGATTTTTTGTGAGGACTCACTGATCTGCTGCATCGAAGTGATGGCCTCGCGAACCGCCTCGCCACCGCGTTCCGCATCGGCACAGGCCTGGCCTGCATTGCGAGTCGCTTGCCGTGCGCTGGACGCGTTGTCTTTCACCGACTCGGTCAGCAGGCGCATGGATTGCGTGGTCACCTCGACCGCGCCAGCCTGGATCTCGGTTCGCTTGGACAGGTCCAAGTTGCCGGCTGCGATTTCTTGGGCGGCGTAGGCGATCTCGCCCGCGCCATCGCGTACCTGGTTGACCATGTCCCGTAGGCCGTGGGACATGCTGGCAATGGCATGGAGGAGGTCGGTGCCCTGCGCGTCGCGGGCCTCGATGCGGCGCGACAAATCACCGGCCGCGATTTCCTGCATGACCTCGCGCACCTCGGCCGGTTCGGCGCCCAGCTGTTCCCAGACGCTGCTGATGATGCGCCAGGAGGCAAACACCAGGCCGGCCAGCACAAAGGCGGCGCTGATCAGGGTGACCGTGCCGACGGAGCGCACGCCTTGGTGGCTGCCCACCAGCATCTCATCGAAGTTTTTTTGCGCCAGCTGGGCTTCCAGCTCCAGCGGCTCACGCAAGGCCTTCAGCTTGTCCTGCATGGCGCTCACGGCCTCGGCGGCTTCGCCATCGGCCTTGCCCAGCAGGATCAAGGCGGTGTTCTCGGCGGCAATGGCGTAGGTCTGGCTGGCCTGCAGCAAGCGGGCCGCAGCGGCCTCCCGGCCTTCCACCTGGGCCATGCGTGCCAGATGGGCGTTCAGGCTATCGGTCAGGTGCTTGGCGTCGTCGATGCGCTTGGGTTCTGTCTCGCTGACGGCCGCCTGAAAGGCCACGGAAATCGGGTCCAGCAGAGAGAGGGCCTGTGTCGCCGCCTGCAGGTGGGGATAGGCATCGCTGCCCATCTTGTTGATCGTCTCCGAGGTGCGCTGGGACACCGTCAGGATGATGCCTATGCTGATGGCGAAGATAAGTGCCGCGATCGCGGGGAGGGCCCAGATGCGTTGTTTGATTCCCATGAGATGCCGACTGCGTTGTTGTTGTGCTGAACGAGTCGGCAGTTTCGGCCTGAGGGCCCTGCGCCGTCTTGATCGGAGCTTGACCATTTCATGACCAAGCCGATGTCTGGCCCCGCCGCGGGGGCGTGGCAGGCTGGCTCTGGCAGGTGCAATCTCAAGCTTGAGGTGTGGCCGCCTCCGGGTTCATCCAAAACGCTCCCCACAAATGCCCATCCGGGTCCGCCAGATCGCGGGCATACATGAAACCCAGGTCTTGCACCGGGTTCACATCGGCCCGGCCGCCCTGGGTTCGGGCCACTTCGTTCATCGCGTCCACGGCCTCGCGGCTGGCGAGCGAGAGGTTGAGCATGTGGCCGGCGGTGCCGGCGGGGGGCAGGGGCAGCTCGGTGAAGCTGCGCCATTTGGCGTGGCTGAGCAGCATGACGTGGATGGCCTCGCTCCAGACCATGCAGGCGCCCTCTGCATCGCTGAACTGCGGATTGCGTGCGAAGCCCAGGGCCTCGTAAAAGGCGATGGAGGCGGCCAGGTCCTGCACGGGCAGGCTGATGAAAATCTGTTGGGTGAACGGAGGCGGTGGGGTGTTGTTGTCACTGCGGCTGTCTTGCTGGGTGCTCATGGCAAAGGTCTCCCGGGATTCAAAAGAACAGGTGAGGGTGGCTGGAGCGTCAGGTCGGCCCGACAAGACGGACGACGAAGCAAGAGAGCGGAAATCGACAAGCCGCGCGCTTGGACTTTGAGTCGGCTGCGTTCTGCCCAGTGTGGCCCTGCGCTTGCGCCACCGCACTGGCACAAACGCGCATGACGGCAGCGCGGGCCCGCGCACAGAATGCTTTGGTGTCATGAGTCGGTCCGTTTGTGCCCCAGCCCTTGCGCGACTTGCGAGAAGAGGGTTTTTTTGTAGCCGGTGTGTCGATCCGGCTGCCCTTGCTTCGTCGTGCCGGGAGGGTGCTCGCGCTCAGATGTCGCGAGCCCCGGGCTTGTCGTTTGCCTCCAGCCATCCACCAGGAGTTCGCCTCATGAGCCCCAGCCGCACCGCCCGAGCCCCCGCATCAAGTCGCCAGACCACGCGCAAGACCTCCAGCAAGCCGGCGCGCCGCGTCGTTTTGCTGGTTGCCACGCGCAAGGGGGCCTGGCTGTTCCACAGCGATGCCAAACGAAAGACCTGGACGGTGGACGGCCCGCATTTCCTGGGCCACACCATCAGCCACCTGGTGCTGGACCCGCGCGATGGCCGCACCCTGCTGGCCGCGGCCAAGACCGGGCATCTGGGCCCGACGATTTTTCGTTCCATCAATCTGGGGCGAAGCTGGAAGGAAGCGGCCCAGCCGCCGGCCTTTGCCGCACCGGCGGCCGGCAGCAGCCTGCCCGCCCGCTCGGTGGACCACAGCTTCTGGCTGACGCCGGGCCATGCCAGCGAGCCGGGCCGCTGGTATGTGGGCACCTCACCGCAAGGCCTGTTTCGCTCGGAAGATGGCGGCGAGCGCTGGACTCCTCTGGCTTCGGTCAACGACAGCGCGCAGTTCCGCGAGTGGATGGGCTCGGCCCAGGATGGCACGCCTGACGGCCCCAAGCTGCATTCGGTGATCGTCGACCCGCGTGACCCGCAGCATCTCTACTTCGGCATGTCGGGCGGCGGCGTGCATGAGTCGCGTGACGGGGGCGCCAGCTGGAGCCCCCTGATCCAGGGCATGGAGGTGGTCGGCGGCTTTGACCCGAGCACCATCACCTTCCACGACCCGCATTGCCTGCGCATCTGCCCCACGCAGCCCGACCGTCTCTACCAGCAGAACCACTGCGGCATCTACCGACTGGACCGCACGGGCCGCCCGGCTGACGACGTCTGGCAGCGCATCGGCCGCAAGATGCCCAAGCGCGTGGGCGACATCGGCTTTCCCATGGTGGTGCACCCGCGCGACCCGGACACGGCCTGGGTCTTCCCCATGGATGGGCAAGACGTCTGGCCGCGCACCGCCCCGGGCGGCCAGCCGGCGGCCTACATCACCCGCAATGCCGGCAAGACCTGGCAGCGCCTCGATGAAGGCCTGCCCGAGCACCAGGCCTGGTGGACCATCAAGCGCCAGGCCATGACGGTGGATGCGCAGGCCAAGCCGGCGCTCTACCTGGGCACCACCAGCGGCGAGCTCTGGATCGGCCGCGACGAGGGCGCCAAATGGCAGAACATCGCCCGCCACCTGCCCGAGATCTACGCCGTCGAGGTGGCCGAGCTGGACGATCCGGCATGAAGATCATGCTGCCCGGCGCCCTGCGCAGTTATGCGCCGCAGCTGCAGTTTGAGCTGCCGCCGGCCGAGGCGCTGAACGCGCAGGGCCTGTGCACGCTGGATGCGCTCTTCGATGCGCTCGAGCGGCGCCACCCGGGGCTGCGCTTTCGGGTGGTGGATGAGCAGGGGCTGCTTCGCGCCAATCTACGAATCTTCGTCAACGGCCTGGGCGTGCGCGATCTGCAGCACGCTCTCGCGGCCGAAGATCTCGTGGCCGTGGTGCTGGCGCTCAGTGGCGGCTGAGGACGCTGCTGAGCTGACCTCGGGAAAGCCCGTCTGGCGTTGCCATGGCGCTTGCTGGAGGCTGTGCGCTCCGAACAAACCGGGCCTGTGCGGCCCGACGAGGAGGCGTATCCATGAGTTCCGTTCTCATCAGCGGCGCGCAGTACCTGGCCCACCCTG
>JAIXSD010000344.1 GCA_027484885.1 Rubrivivax sp. | reverse complement strand
GTGCTCGATGTGCTGAGCTTCTACCAGGAGCGCCTGCTCAACGAAGGATTCCTGCGCACCGCCACCGAGCGCCGCTCGGTGCTGGAGCTGGCCCGTGCCATCGGCTACGAGCTGCGCCCCGGTGTGGCGGCCTCGACCTACCTGGCCTTCAATCTGGAGACCTCGCCCGGCGCGCCGCTGCAGGCGCGCATCGCGGCTGGCAGCAAGACTCAGAGCATCCCGGCCCAGGATGAGAAGCCCCAGGTCTTCGAGACCCTGGCGCCGCTGCAGGCCCGCGCCGCCTGGAACGCCATGCCGGTGCTGAGCATGGAGGCCGTGCCGCCGCACTGGGGCGGCACCACGCTCTACCTGGCCGGCCAGTCCACCCGCCTGGCGCCGGGTGATGCCTTGCTCATCATCGGTGAGGAGCGCCGCCTGCAGCCGGACAACGAGAACTGGGATTTCCGCCGCGTCGCCCGCGTGCAGCTGGTCGCGCCCGAGAACCCCGGCGTGGATCCGCAGGGTGGCTACACCGTGGTCACCCTGGACCGGCCGCTGGGCAACCACACCCCCACTGTTCACCCCGCGCGCGTGCAGCCTCGCTGTTATGCCCTGCGCAGCAAGGCGGCCTTGTTCGGCCATGCCGCGGCCGATTGGCGGGCCATGCCGCGCAGCTTGCGTGCGGCGTTTTTGGGTTTGGACGATCCGGACGACTCCAAGGTCAACATCCAGACGCAACCCGAGTGGCCGGCCTTCAAGATCACCGGCGTCTCGGGGGATCAGGAGACGGTCATTCACCTCGATGCCAGCTACCCCCGCATCACGCGCGGCAGCTGGGTCGTGCTGTCGCGGCCGGGCTATGAAGAGGTCTACGAGGTCGAGGCGGTGCAGGAGGATGCCCGTGCCGTCTTCGGCCTGGCCGGCAAGAGCACGCGCCTGAAGCTGACCGGCGAGCAGCTGTACGACAAGTTCAACAACGCGGTGCGCGAAACCTCGGTCTGGGGCGAATCGGTGGAGCTGGCCTGGGCGCAGCGGCCGCGCTCGGGCTTCATCAGCGGCCATGAGCTGAGCCTGGCCGGCGCCGAGCCCGAATTGGAGCCCGGGCGCTGGCTGGCCTTCAGCGGCCATGTGCTGGCCGAGCGTGATGAGAACCGCGTGCTGCGCCGACGGCTGCGCACCGGCGAGCACCTGGCCGCGGTCGAGCTGGCGCGCGACGAGCGCAGCGCCGTCTTCAGCTTCAGCAACGGCGACCGGCTGCTCGGCCACTTGGAGCGGGCCAGCGAGGTGGTGCAGCTGCAGCGGCAGGACCTGATCGAGGGCCGCAGCCGCCTGCTGCTGGCCAGCGATCTGGTGCATGACTACCTGCCCCTGACCCTGCGCATCAATGCCAATGTGGTGGCGGCCAGCCATGGCGACAGCCGGCAGATGATGGTGCAGGCCGAGGTGCTGGGCAGCGGTCGCGGCAGCGCCGCCTTCCAGCGCTTCAACTTGCAGCAAAAGCCGCTGACTTACATCTCCGCCGCCACCCCCTCGGGCACCGAATCCACACTGGAGCTGCGCGTGGACGGCGTGCGCTGGCAAGAGGCCGCCCGCATCAGCGAGATGGGCCCGCAGGACAGCCGCTTCCTGCTGCGCCGCGCCGATGGCGGCACGGTCAGCGTGATCTTCGGCGATGGCCTGCATGGCCGGCGCCTGCCCAGCGGCACGATGAATGTGCAGGCGCGCTACCGGGTGGGCATCGGCAGCGAGGGCAATCTGCCGGCCGGGCAGATCAGCCTGCTGCTGGAGCGGCCCTTGGGTGTGAAGGAGGTCAGCAACCCGGTGCCGGCCGCCGGTGGCGCCGACCCCGAACGCCTGGAGGATGCGCGCCGCAATGCGCCGCTGACCGTGCTGGCCCTCGATCGCATCGTCTCCCTGCGCGATTTCGAAGACTTCGCGGCGGCCTTTGCCGGCATCGGCAAGGCCCAGGCGGTCTGGCTTTGGGACGGCGAGCAGCGCCTGGTGCACCTGACCGTGGTGGGCCTGGACGGCGCCGACATCGCGCCCAGCTCGGCCCTCTACGCCCATCTGCTGGCCGCCATCGACCAGGTGCGGCCGGCCCACCAGGCGCTGCGCGTGGCGCCGGGCGAGTTGCTGCGCTTTGGACTCAGCGCGGGGCTGCGCCTGCAGCCGGGCTATGCCGCCGAGACGGTGTTCCCGGCCCTGCACCAGGCCCTGTCCGAGGCCTTTGGTTTCCAGTCGCGCGGCTATGGCCAGTCGCTGGCGGGCAGTGAGGTGCTGAGCGTGATGCAGCGCGTGCCGGGTGTCGAGCGGGTGGATCTGGACCGCCTGCGTGCCCAGCCCGGCGCCTCGGTGGCCGGGCCCGATGGCCGGCTGCGCGCGCGCGGCGCCCGCTGGCAGGGCACGCAAATCCTGCCGGCCCAGCTGCTGCTGATCGACCTGACCGATGTGCGGCTGACGGAGTTGAGCTCATGACAAGCCCCAGCAAGACCCTGGATGCTGACTTTCTGTTCAGCCGGCTGCCGGCCTTCTACCAAACCCGCGATGCCGAGCTGGGCGGTCCGCTGCGCGCCCTGCTGGAGGTGCTGGCCAGCCAGGGCCAGCTGCTCGATGAGGACATCTCCCAGCTCTACGACAACTGGTTCATCGAGACTTGCGAGGACTGGCTGATCCCCTACATCGGCGATCTGCTCGGTGTGCGCGGCCTGTACTCGGTGACGGGCACCCAGGCCTTCGGCCAGCGCGCCCATGTGGCCAACACCCTGGCCCTGCGGCGGCGCAAGGGCACGCTGCCGGTGCTGGAGCAGCTGGCCCAGGACACCACCGGCTGGCGCGCCCATGCGGTCGAGTATTTTCAGCAGCTGGGCTGGACCCAGCATCTCAACCATGTGCGGGCCTTCAATGTGCGCACGCCCGATCTGCGCCAGGCCCTGGCCCTGGAGCGTGTGGACGGCGCCTTCGACACCAGCGCCCACACGGCCGAAGTGCGGGCCTTGCCGGTGGGGCGCTACAACATCCCGCACATCGGTCTGCACATCTGGCGCCTGCAGGCCTATGCCGTGCAGCGCGGCACGGCCGCGGCGGTGGGCAGCGTGGCCGGTTTCTTCAGCTTCGATCCG
>JAIXSD010000727.1 GCA_027484885.1 Rubrivivax sp. | reverse complement strand
TGATCAGCGCCTGGCTGCCCTGGGTTTGTCGGTGCTGGATCTGATGCCCAGCGCCGCCGTCATCACCGAGGCGCGTGGCGACCGGCCCATCGTCTACGCCAACCCGGCTTTTGTGGCCCTGACCGGCTACGCCCGCGAGGAGATCCTGGGCCGCTCCTGCGCCTTCTTGCAGGGCGAGGAGCGTGAGCAGCCGGCCCTGCCGGCCCTGCGCCGCGCCTTGACGCAGGGCGAGGCCTTCGAAGGCGTGCTGCACAACTTCCGCAAAAACGGCCAGCCGTTTTGGAACCATCTGCGCATCACCGCGCTGCGCGAGCCGGAGACCGGCTGGGTCACCCATTTCTGGAGCGTGCAGACCGATGTGACCGAGAAGCGTGAGCGCATTGCGGCGCTCTCGGTGCTGTCGCTGGAGCTGGAGAGCCTGTTCCAGGACACGCCGGTCGGCCTGGTGTCTTTCGACCGGCAGGGGCGGGCCAATCTGGTCAATGCCGCCACGGCCCATCTGACCGGCCTGCCCTTGCAGGGCCTGGACCGCAGCCAGGTGCTGGCGGCGCTGGCGCCCTGGCGCTTGCGTGATGAGGCCGACAGCATCTTCACCGGCGCCAGCGGCGGCGTCTGCCACATCCGGGTGCCGGGCGCGCGGCCTCGCATCCTCGAGCTGTCCACCGGCACGCACGGCAGCAGCGGCACCTTTGACATCCTGGTCATCCGCGATGTCACCGCCGAGCGCACGGTGTCGCAGATGAAAACCCAGTTTCTCAGCAGCGCCGCCCATGAGCTGCGTGCGCCCTTGGCCAGCATCCAGGGCTTTGCCGAGCTGATGCAGATGCGCGGCGGCCTCAGCGAGGACCAGGCCAGCATGATGGAAACCATCCAGCGCCAGTCCAAACGCATGACCGCCTTGCTCAACGACTTGCTGGATCTGACCCGCATCGAGGCCCAGCTGCCCGGGCAGATGGAGCTGCGCGAGGTCGACCTGCTGGCCGTGGCCCAATGCGCGGTCGATGACCAGGCGGTGCTCAGCGAGCGTCACCCGCTGCTGCTGCAGGCCGAGCTGCGCGATTGGCTGGTGCAGGCCGATGAAGTCAAGCTGGAGCAGGTGCTGGTCAATCTGCTCAGCAACGCCCGCAAGTACTCGCCGCAGGGCGGCACCATCGAGCTGAGCCTGCTGCGCCGGCCGGAGCGCGGTCAGCTGGGTTTGGCCGTTCGCGACCATGGCATGGGCATGAGCCCGGACACGCTCTCCAAGCTCTTCACCCGCTTCTTCCGCGCCCATCCCAATGGCGAGGTGGGCGGCACCGGCCTGGGCCTGTGCATCGTGCAAGAGCTGGTGGAGCGCATGCAGGGCAGCATCGAGGTGCAGAGCGAGCTGGGCCAGGGGTCGGTGTTCACCGTGTGGCTGCCGGCGGCTCATGAGGCGCCTGTCTTGACGGAGTGAGTCTCGTGGAGGGGCTGAGTTCATCGGGCATGAAGCTGTGGGGCGATGGCGCTCAGCCAGGATGGCGCCGCCTGCTGCGCGTGGCCGCCTGGCTGTTGGCCTACATCGCCCTGGCCGCCCTTGACCATGTGGTGGCGCTGCGGCTGGACGCCCTCGGGCCTGGCCTGGCGGACGGCACAGCAGCGCTGACTGGGCGATCGGCGGAGAGCCTGCGCTTTCACTGGCAGCTCGCCTTGGCCGTCTTGATCTTGCTGCAGCAAGAGCGCTGGCGACATGTGTGTCTGTGGTGCCTGGCGCTGCTGGCGGTGGAGCTGGGCGTGACTCTGGTCGAGCGCGCGCCGTCTGGGCTCGGCGCGGCTCTGTGGGGCAGCTTGTGGGCCAGCTTCTCGGCCAGTTCTGACGAGGCCGCATCGCCGTGGCCGCTTGCGCTGCATCTGCCTTTGCAAGCGCTTGTGATGCTGGGCCTGGCCAGAGCAACGCGCTGGCCCTGGGCGGCACCGGCCGGAGGCTCTCGCGGCTGGCATGCGCTGCAGCGGGCCGGTCTGGTGGCCCTGAGCGCCGGGCTGAGCGAGGTCGTGTTGATGGGGGAGGGGGTCAGCCCGGCCTGGCTGCTGCTTTCAGCCGGCGGGCAGGCCTTGGCCTTGAGCCTGAGCTGGGCCTGGCTGGCTGGCTGGCTGCAGCCGGCTGAGTCGAACCGGCGCGAATGCCTGCAGCTGGCCGCGGTGGCGGGCTGCGGCCTGGCCCTGTCTGTCGCCCTGGGCTGGCAGTGGCAGCGCGAACAAGAGCTGGACCAGCGCCAGCACCTGGAGGCCCAGGCCGTGCAGCGAGGCATGGCGGTGCAGGCCCAGATTCAGGCCATCGAGCAGCAGCTGCGCTTGCTGCGCGGG
This sequence comes from Rubrivivax sp., assembly GCA_027484885.1. Classification (GTDB taxonomy): domain Bacteria; phylum Pseudomonadota; class Gammaproteobacteria; order Burkholderiales; family Burkholderiaceae_C; genus Paucibacter_A. The sequence goes on along the minus strand of JAIXSD010000727.1, from coordinate 3,601 downwards.
CTGATCTCGGCGCCGGATTCGGCCACTTCGCGCCACGATGCGCCGGCCCAGTTGGCGCGCGGCATGCTGGACGCCCATCCGGCCTTGGAGGCCCTGCTTTGGCAGCCCTCGGTGGCCGAGTCGGCCCTGGGCGGGCAGGCGGCGTCCACGACGCTGCGCCCGCCGATCCGGGGCGCGCCGGCAGATCGCTTGGCTCCCCTGCCTGTTCAGGCGGGAGATGCCCGCTGGGCCCAGCTCTGGCAGGGCGCCGGCCGGGACGAACTGCGCTGGCTGCCTGCGGCAGGGGGATCGAGCGCCTGGCTCTTGCTGCGCGCGGGCTCAGAGCCGGGCGCCGGCTGGCTGGCGGCTGGCTTGAACTGGGGGCTGGTTTTGGAGGTTGCCGCTCAGCGTGCCGTGCCGACCGGCGAGCCCGCCAGTGCCTTGCACATGCAGGTGAGTGATGCCGCGCAAGGCTGGCAGGCCAGGTGGCCTTCGAGTGAGGGCCTTGCCAATCCAATGGCCCAGCCGCTTGCCGAGCCCAGCCCGGAGTCTTCGGTGGCTTCGGTGGCTTCGGGGTCTCTCGGGTCTTGGGCCCTGTGGGGTCAGGCCCGGCCCTGGCAGCGCAGCATGGGGCTGCCGGGGGCTGGTGCCGAGCTGCAGCTGCAGTTCTCGGCGACGCTCACGCCCTGGCAGGCATCCACACCGGGCCATGTGCCGCCTGCCAGCGGCTTTGCGATCCTGTGGCTGGGGCTGCTGCTCACTGGTGGGCTTCAGCTGGCGCTGGGGTGGAGCCAGCAGCGGCGACGCCGACAATCAGTCTTCGGCCAGGAGCGCCAGCTCGATCTGGAGCAGAGCCTGCTGATGCTGGACTATTCCGTGCAGCAGTTTCACCGCCAATCCGAGCAGTTGCATGCGCTGCTTGACGCCACGCCGGTGGGCTATGCCGCCTTCGATGCGCCGGGCCAAGGGCTCTACAGCAACAAGGCCTTCGCCAAGCTCAGCGGCGCGGAAGCGGATGCAGCCATGCCGTCCTTGCCCAGCTTGCTGAGGCGACTGGCCAGCCGCGCCAGCCCGGCGGCGGTGGCGGCCGAGCTGCAGGCGCTGGCGCAAGTGCTGGACGCGGAGGTCGAATCGGAGGCCGATGCTGAGCCCTCACCGCCCCCGGCGGAGCAGGGGCTGGCGTGTGGGCGCCGCCTGGCCCTGCTGCCCGCGCCGGGGCAGGGGGCTCAGCCGGTCGGCGTGGTGGCAGAGGCCCGCGAGCTGGAGCTGCGCCTGCTGAGCTTTGAGCAAGGGGCGATCGCGCATGTGCTGCTGTTGCTTGATGTCAGCGAAGAGCAGCGCCTGGAGCGCAGCAAAGCGCAGTTCATCAACAACGCCGCGCATGAAATCCGCACGCCCTTGACCGTCATCCTGGGTTCGGCCGAGCTTCTGCAAGCCCTGCCGCCCGAGGCCGAGGCGATGCGCCAGCAATGCAGTGCTGACATCCTGCGCAAAGCCCAGGAGCTGCAAAACCTGGTGCGCGGCCTGCTGGATTTGAGCGAGCTCGATGCGCAAGGCGCGCGCAGCCTGCGCTGCCAGGCGCTCGATCCGGTGCCCTGGCTGCAGCGCCTGTGTCAGCAGCACCGGCCGCCGATGGGGGGAGTGGCGCCTGAGTTCTTGGGCCATGGCCTTGCATCAACCGGGCTGGTCTTGATGCTCGACGCCCGCAAGATGGAGCGCGCGCTGCAGCACCTCCTGGCCAATGCCTATGAGTTTTCACCCACAGGCAGCCCGGTGCGGCTGAGCTTGTCAGAAGCCGAGCCGCCGCCCGGCAGCCAGCACAGCGGGCCCTGGCTCGAGCTGGCTGTGCATGACCAAGGCATGGGCATGAGCCCGGAGCAGGTGGCCCGCGCCTTCGATCGCTTTTACCGCGCCGACCTCAGCGGCAGCCGCCCGGGCTTCGGCCTGGGCCTGAGCTATGTGCGCCGTTTGGTGGAACTCCACGGCGGCCAGGTGCGCATCGACAGCGCGCCCCAGCAAGGCTGCGTGGTTAGGCTCTGGCTGCCGGCGCTGGGCCAGGCTACTGTTCCAATTGTTTGAGACGATTGACCTCTGCTCGGCGAAATGGACCGTGTGCGAGCGGAAAGAAAAAAGAAGGATAGAGGGAAAGAAAAAAGCCCTTGAGCTTGCGCTCAAGGGCTTTTTGCGTTGTGGCGGAGAGGGCGGGATTCGAACCCGCGGTGGGGATTAACCCACACACGCTTTCCAGGCGTGCGACTTAAACCGCTCATCCACCTCTCCGAAGCCTGCCATCATAGCGCAGTTTTCAGTGCCCAAATTGAAAAGCTTGGGTTTTCCGGCGGCCGCTCATCAATTTTTTGCGTTCGAGCCTTTGAGCAAGGCCATGGCCGTGCCGATCAGGCCGGAGACCTCGCTCATATTGCCCGGCACGATCATGGTGTTGTTCTTCTGGGCCAGCTGGGCGTAGGCGTCCACGGCTTTCTCGGCGACCTTGAGCTGCACGGCCTGGTCGCCGCCTGGCTGCTGGATGGCGGCGGCAATCTTTCCGATGGCGTCGGCGGTGGCGTCGGCCACGGCCGTGATGGCGGCGGCGGTGCCGGCGGCCTTGTTGATCTCGGCCTGCTTTTCACCCTCGGAGCGGGCGATGGCGGCCTCGCGCTCGCCGGTGGCGATGTTGATCTGCTCCTGGCGGCGGCCCTCGGAGGCGGCGATCAGGGCGCGCTTCTCCCGCTCGGCCGTGATCTGGGCTTGCATCGAGTGCAGGATGGCCGGCGGCGGGGTCAGGTCCTTGATCTCGTAGCGCAGCACCTTGACGCCCCAGTTCAGCGCGGCTTCGTCGAGCGCTTGCACGACCGAGCTGTTGATCACATCGCGCTCTTCAAAAGTGCGGTCCAGCTCCATGCGGCCGATCACGCTGCGCAGTGTGGTTTGAGCGAGTTGGGTGATGGCGACGATGTAGTTGCTGGAGCCATAGCTGGCGCGCATGGCATCGGTCACCTGGAAGTACAGGATGCCGTCCACCGTCAGCTGGGTGTTGTCCTTGGTGATGCAGACCTGGCTGGGCACATCGAGCGGGATTTCCTTGAGTGAATGCTTGTAGGCCAGGCGATCGACAAAAGGCACGAGGAAGTTGAGGCCGGGGGTGAGGGTGCCGTGGTACTTGCCGAGGCGCTCGATGACCCAGGCGTTTTGTTGTGGCACGACCTTGATCGACTGGACGATGAAGACGGCGGCGATGACCAGCAGGAGCAGGGCGATTTCCATGAATGCCTCAATCAATGTGAAAGGAAAAGGAAAGAAAGCGAAAACAGCGCGCGGGCGGCGGCCGCGCGCCGAGTGTTCAGCGGTCCAGCAAGAGGCAGCTGCCTTCGATGGCGCGGATGGTGTGTCGGCCCGGCAGGGGCTCGCCGCTGCCGTTGAAGCGGGCTTGCCATTCGGCGCCTCGGTAGCGCACCTGAGCCTGGCCCTGCGGGTTCCAAGCTGCAACTTCCACCGCCTGACCGATGTCCAGGTGCGCGTCGGGGTTGGCATTGATGGGTGGCGGGCTTGGGTCGCGCGAGCGCTTGAGGTGCCAGAGCACCACGGCCGTGCCGCCGAGCGCGGCGGCCGAGATCATCTGCGC